>DASQBW010000073.1:0-9673 GCA_035635015.1 Draconibacterium sp.
GCATACTTGTCGAGTTTTACAGTCATGAAACGGATAACGCGCTCGTCGCGCCGAAATTCAGTTTCATATTTTGTAATTAATGCAGGATCGGCTTTAAACTCAAACATGTGGTAAAAGCCAGTAGATTTTTTTTGAATTGGGTAAGCCAGTTTTTTCATGCCCCAATCTTCTTCATGGATCATCTCACCTCCATTTTCGGTGATGATGTCCTTGAATTTTTTTACCGCTTCCTTTACCTGTGGCTCAGATAAAACGGGAGTACAAATGAAAACGGTTTCGTACTGATTCAACATAATCATCTAATTTTTAAATTATTAAATATAAAATCCAAAATTTTGGACGCGCAAAAATAGAAATAAATTGTTATTTATCAAACTGTTTGGATAAGATTGTGACTGAAAGTGCCAGTTTGCTAAGTTGTGCTGTATGTGCAAGCTGGCATTATCCTTTCTGAATTACAAAATGAGGCTTTATTTATTACTAATAAATTGATTTAAAGACTCCCGGCGAATTCTTTAATCCACATTTTCATTTCATCACCAATTTCAGGATCTTTTAATCCAAATTCAATATTTGTTTTCAGAAACCCCAGTTTGTTGCCAATGTCGTAACGCTTTCCATTAAATGTCATTCCAAACATCGGATGTTCCTTTACCATTTCTTTCATGGCATCGGTAAGTTGTACTTCGTTGTTTTTACCAGGAGTTGTATGTTCCAGGTATTCAAATATTTCAGGAGTAAATAAATACCTGCTGGCAATAGCCAGGTTCGAAGGCGCTTCTTCAACAGAAGGTTTTTCAATCCAGCTTTTGGCTTTTATCACTTTATCAGAAATCGATTCTCCATCAACAACGCCGTACTTGCTGACCAGCTCTGGTTTTACTTCTTCCAGTGCGATTACAGAGCCTTTATTTTCGTTGTAAACATCAATCAGTTGTTTGGTAACCGGACCATCCTCACTTTGTAACAGCGTATCTCCCAGCAGAATGACAAATGGTTCGTTTCCTACGTGGCATTTCGCATGCAAAATGGCATCTCCCAGCCCATTCATCTCTTTTTGCCAAATAAAATGAATGTTAGCCATGTTCGAAATTGAACGGATTTTATCGAGCATCTTCAGGTTCTGTTTTTTCAAAAGCGATTCTTCCAGAATAGGACTTCTGTCGAAATGCTCTTCAATAGCTCGTTTACCTTTTCCAATAATCATTAAAATATCTGTGATTCCGCTTTCAACAGCTTCTTCAACTACATATTGTATTACAGGAGTGTCTATAATCGGAATCATTTCCTTGGGCTGCGATTTTGTGGCGGGCAAGAAGCGCGTACCATAACCGGCAGCAGGAATTACTGCTTTTTTTACCATTTTATCAATTGTTAACGATGTTTGGTTTTATTACTTCAATATTGTTGTTATTAAGAATACCTTTAAGTTTACTGTACATCAGTTCGTCTTTGTAAGTGCCAATAATCGCACCACCCGAACCGGTAAATTTAGCACTTACACCAACCGATCTTGCCATTTCAACCATTTCAATATTTCCCTTGCTAATTGGGATTAATGAACGACGCAGGTCGAAATTCTCGTCGATTAGCTTGTGCATTATTTCACGATCATTATTATATAAGGCAGTTTTAAACTCTTCTGTTATTTGTGCCCAGCGCTTCATTGCCTGGAGCACTTTTCCTTCTCCTATATTAAAACGGGCTTTCAAATTGTTATGAACCGTTTCGGTGCCTTCCGACAGGTTTTTTCGGAAAGCAATATAAAAGTTAGGGAAATTGGTGGTGTTTAAAACCTTATAATTTCCATAACCTTGTTTTTTCATAGTTTCCATGTTGAAATCCATAAAAACGGGTTTTTCAAATGCCTGAGCCACACGGTCCTGCAGACCTGCAGAAATACCTAATTCTCCGTTTTCAACCGAAAGCACCAAATTGGCAAATGTGGCCGGATCAATGTACACTTCATAAAACAGGCACATGGCTTTTAAAAAAGCCGATAAAATTGCACTTGATCCGGCCAATCCTAATCGTAAAGGAATATTTGATAGATAGCGAATTGTAAAATTTTTACTGGCTAATGGAATATTGTTGTTTATACAATGTTCATAAAATACCTTTATCATTCCCTTAAGTAAACGCATTCCACCATAGTACCCGGCAAAATTAATGTCTTCAACCAGCGATTGCATGTCTTTGTATGTAGTTATGTCGAGTCGCTGCGGTTTAATTTCTAACTCAGGCGTCTGATAAAGCTGAACCTTCGCCATAAAATTTGAGAATACGAAGGCGATAGTTTTTCCGTAATATCCATCAGAAGGGTTGCCAATAACTGCTGCCCTGGGGTATGCATAGGTTTCAATAATCATTCAGGTTATTTTTTTGATGTGTAAAACTAACACTTTTTTATTTTTCACCCAGATGTTTTTTGTCGTACACTTTAATCCTACCTTCTGGCCTACCTTCTGGTGGCTCTCCAGATTTATTTTATTGAATAGAGAAAATAGGTATTCTTCATACAATTCAGGAAATATCATTGCTAATTTTATATTTTTGCTTGCGATGAAGGTAGGAGAACTTTACAGACGAAATGTTTACGGTGTAATAGGTACACTGCTATTTCATATTCTTTTATTTGCTTCATTTTTATTAGCAGATGTTAATTTAAAAGGCAATGTTAAAGAAGAAGAAATAGTTATTGAATTTCCGGAAGAAATACTACCGGAAGAGGTAAATGAGCCGGAACCGGAGGAGGATAATTCAGTGCAACCAGAACAGGAAGATTTTGTGAATAGCAGAACGAACATTGCTTCTAATCAGGCTGCTACCGAGAATACTACGAAATCGCCTGATGAGTTTTTTGATGAAGACTACCTGAAAGAAGTGGAAGCAGCAAGAAAAATGGTTTCAGATGTAAATAATCAGCTTTCAAAAGACGTAACAGAATTAAGCGATATTGAGATGCCGGTTGAAACAACTGAAGGTATGAATCCCGACTCCATTAAAAATGTGATCTATGCCGGAGAAAGTAACATTATTTACTTTCTTGAAAACCGTTATCATCAAAGATTACCGGTGCCTGTCTATCTCTCTCAGGGAGGAGGGACTGTTATTGTAGACATTGTTGTAAACCAACAGGGGAGGGTAATTGAGGCAGAATGTCGGAAAAATAAGTCAGTTCGCGACAATCAAATTTTTGAATATGCAAAGCAGGCGGCCTTAAATACTATCTTTAATGCGGATGATTTAGCACCTGAAGAACAAAAAGGCACCATTCAGTACACCTTTGTTCGGCAGTGAAATAAATAAATAAATGAATACCAACCTTTAACACCATTTAACATCTTTTTGTTGTAGGAGTTACATTAACCATCTATATTTGCTATACGTTTATTTTCATAAGTTTAGGTTTAGTTAGGTTAGTTAGTTTAATGAGAAAAGGATGGGTTGTTGAACCTGTCCTTTTTGTTTTATCTGCCATATTATACAATAAATACAAAAGTCTTCTTCTTTTTTTAATTTAATTTTTATCTTTATCCAATCTTGTAACGGCTTGTTAATAAGCGAAATTACACGTTTGCCAACAAGGCAGTTATTAAGTTGTGGATAGAATAAATTTAAATAGAGGGTTACCTTTTACCCAATAATCGAATAATATATTAGAAGATGATAAATTATACGGATGCGCAAATCCTGAAAGGAATCTTAAGGCATGATAATTTAATTTTACAGTACATATACAAACAGTACTATTATAAAGTAAATTATTTCATTAAGAAAAACCAAGGAAGTGAGGACGATGCCAGTGATATTTTTCAGGAAGCTATTATCGTAATTTACAGGAAATTAAAGGAAAACGATTTAATTTTCGAAAAGAGTTCTTTTCAAGGTTATTTATTTTCGGTATGTCGATTTTTGTGGTTAAAACAACTTGAAAAAAGACGTATTGAGAGAGAAAAGCTAAATGATTCGTTACCGTTCCAGGAAGACTTATATGATGATAACCTGGTTGAATTAGTAGATAAAAATGAGAAATACGGTTTGTATCAGAAGCATTTCAAGACTTTAAGTACTGATTGTCAAAAGCTATTGCAGATGTTTTTTGAAAAAGTCTCGCTAAAGGAAATAGCAAAGATTATGGGCTATAAAACTGAAAAATACGCTAAAACAAGAAAGTATAAATGTAAAGAACTGTTGATAAAGCGCATTAAGCAAGATACAGAATTTAAAAAGATACTTGAAGATGACACCTAAAGCAGAATTAATTGGACGCATTGAAGATTACTGTTTAGATTTATTAAGCAAACAAGAGAGAGAAGAATTTGAAAAAGAGTTAGAATTAAACCAGGAATTAAGAGATGAAGTAGAACTTCACAAAAATATTCAGGATGCCGTAATGGAACTGGATGTTCTTGATCTTAAAGGTAAACTCGAAGAAATTCAAACTAACAGTACAAAAAACGGCAAAGTAAATGGCTCATTCGAGTTATTGAACGACTTCACAGAATTTGAAGAAATAGCCGCAGAGTTAACCGCCGAAGAACTTATTGAAAGTTTCGAAGCACTCCCTAAAGTTCATGTTTATCAACACGAACGAACAAACAACGAAAACATTCATCATTATTACAAAGAGCAAAATGGTTCAGAGCAAGCTGCTGTTGAAACAGATATGAATGGTTTTGACATGGAAGGCCTTGACGGATTAGAAGAAGCAGTTTTAGAAACTGATATTCTAAACCTGCGTGACACCTTGCAGCACATCGCAAAATCAGTTGAGTCTCAGTATTCAGTTGAAGAAATTGATAATTTCTTAAATGATGAGATGGGAGATGAAATTTTAGCTGAATTTGAAGGTGAGCTGTCGCAGAACGAAAATCTGCGATTGGAGGTTGACCTTCATAAAGATATTGAAATCGCAGTTGGAGAATCTGATGTGATAGATCTTCGAAATGAAATGAGAAATATCATGGAGTCCGAAACTTCATGGAATGTAAGTGAAAAAACCATAGAAGACTTCATTGACGGGATTCTGGAAGATGAAGAGATGCTGGAAGAGTTCAGTGCAGAACTTAAAGAAAACACAGATCTGATGGCTGAAGTTACCTTGCGAGAGAATATTAATTCAGCCGTAACTGAAATGGATATTATGGCGCTAAGGGAGCGACTAAAGGACGCAAGAACGGAATCCGAAAAGAAAGAAGTAAAATCAATAGTAATGCCTCGTATCGAAATAGGTTCTACAAAATTCTGGAGAAGCAGCGTAGCAGTTGTTCTTGTTTTAGTAGGCTTAATGGGGGCAATGAAATTAAGTACCAATACGCTTGATAATGCGTACAACAAGTATTACGAACCAACATCATGGGCATCTGAACGTTCTGTTAACAGTAGTGTAGATGTAATACAACAAGCGAAAATACATTTTCAGAATAACGAGTATCAGGAAGCAATTGATTTGTTGAATGCTGCAACTGTTAATAAAGGAGAAAAGTTTGTGACACAATTCTACAAAGGAATTAGTTACCAGAACTTGAACAAGTTTCCACAGGCAGTATCACAGTACGAGAAAGTGATTGATCAGGGTAATAACATGTTTGTTGAAGAAGCTGAATGGTACAAAGCACTTTGTTATCTGAAAATGAATAAGAAAGCGGAAGCCAAAAATGAATTACTTGCAGTGATAAATCGTAAAGGGCATTACGAGAAGGATGCTAAAGCTGTACTGCGAAAGCTCAAGTATTCTCTTAAATAATTGAAAGTATCGTTCAATAGATTAATTCGAAAATACATACACATTCATTAAGCCTGTCGGTTACGACGGGCTTTTTTTATGCGAAGTCCCTGGTCAACAGAAAATGCAATTATCAGAACAATGAGAAGTGCAAAAAAGTAGATATCGTAACTGGTGTAAACCGGAGAGTTCTCGCCAATAGATTTAAAACTCATCCAGTAGTGCGGATGGGCAAGTCGGGAGTTCGAATCTTCCAGATATTTTAGTTTTGCCAGCCTGAGTGCTTCATCCTTTGTTTTTCCCCCCTTTAGATATTTATAGAAAGATGTCATAATTTTTGTTCCTGCTTCATCTTCCACTTCCCACATCGACATTACAACAGAAGGACAACCTGCATAAAGGAAGCCCCTGGCCAGACTCATCAGACCTTCTCCCTTTTGTAAGCGGCCAACCCCAGTATTACATGCACTTAATACAGTCATTCTTGCATTCAGGTTAAGGTTGTAAATGTCTGCAGTATTTAACCAGCCATCGTTACTTAATACGGTGGAATCAACATTTTGGTCGAATGCCAGTCGGGAATAGGCTGGAAGTGAATCGTTGATGTAGGCGTGCATTGCCAGGTGCAAAATATCGTATTGGCTGCTTTCTTTCCTAAAATTATCTTCGGTAGCCTCTTTGTTCCTGAAAATTACTGTGTTCACTGATTTTGAAATCGCATCAACTTCTTTTTGAACACCGGGTAATGGAGATAGCGTGTAACGGGTTCCGGTCATTTCAAATACTTCCGACTTGTATTCAGGAGCAAAAGCCAAGGTGTGAACTTTTAATTTCGGTTTTGAAGATGTGTTTTTCAAAAATATATTAACTGAGTTGGCGTAATTAATATTGTTATGTCTTACAAAATAATCTAACTGATCAAAGCGAATAAGTTCAGTCGTGTCAGGAAGTGTCCTCAATAATCCGTCAAACGAAATATAATTTAATTTCCCATCGGGAATAATTGTCAGGTTTTTGTCTTCCAGCTCTTGTTCAAATGGCTGAATAAGCAATTCATACAAACAGTGAGAGGATATACAAAAATTTTTTGCGTCATTGGTCTGTGTAAACATATAGTCTTTCGACGCCATAAATCGGAACGTTTCTTCTAATGCGATCTTCTCCGATATGGCTAACTCATTCTTGGTAAACTTAATTTGATTGCTGGTTATAAAGAAGGAGTAAAGGCTTGTTAAGCTATCTGTTTCGCTTTTGTTATTATTTTTTGCATCTGAGGGCTCAATTAATACATATTCAATTAATGCCTGATTTTTGTCGATTTGGTTTTGAATATCAGCCAATCCAAGTGTTTTATTCGAATATTTTAGTTCGTAGTAATCCGGGTAGTTTTCTTCCATGAACCGATTTAATTCATCTCGTTCCCGCGAGGCGTTAAAGACTTTTGTGTTATATTCGTTAATTACACTTCTATCTGGGTTAGCGGCAGTAGATTCATTAAACTCTAATTCAGAATAAATGGCGATTGTGTTGTTTAATCTTCTTTCATGTTCTAATATACTATCCGGAATTAAACTATTTTCCTGAGCCAGGTTATTGGCTATTTTGTCGAACATCGCACTGCTCTTTAACTGTTCGGCATTGCTGAATGCAATATTCAAATAGTCTATATTCTGCGAGTTATTGTAGGCCAGATGTGCTGTTTCAATAATTTTGCTAATTGTTTCATACTGAAGATCGGTGAGTTGTATCTTACTATCATCATTCGATAATTCTTTTCTTGCTTTTTGAATTAACGAACTGGTATTGTTGTAAGCGCCCAGTGCAAGTTCCAGATTATTGCTAAAATCGGTGCCTCTATCTTCGTTGTCGAGCAAAGCCATTTCAAGATATACATCTCCAATTGCCTTTATTAAACTAATACAATCCATTAAAGAAGGTATTTGATTTATGAAAAGTTCACTGGATTCAGGTGATGTATTAGTTATACCTAAAGCAGCCAATCCTTTTTTATAGGAACCGATAGCTTGTACAAGATTTTGCTTTTTTTCTGTTTTGAACTGGTTTATTGCTTTTGTATTGATGGCCCGGTTCCTGTAGATGTTGCCTTCATATTCATAATAGTTCGCCAATTCAACGCCCTGATTTTGTTGAGTTGCTTCTAAAGTAGCGTAGGCATGGCTTAGGTTTTCAACCGCATCTTCAAACTCAATGGTTTCAGACAAAAATTCAGCATAACTCATATATGCATAAGCCAAATCTAAACTTGTTCCATAATATCTCATTGATAAATCGATGGCATGTTTATAATGATTATCGGCATTTTTAAATTCTTTAAGATTATAGTAACTTCCTCCTAATATGTTATCAAAGAATATTTGATTGGCAGTATCGGCTTCATTATAACATTCTTCTGCGATATTAATTACCTCTTGATAATTATTACTTAAAAAATGTATTTCTGCAATGGCATAATATGCATCTACTATTTTGAATGGTTCTATTGGTTTCTGGCTTTGGAAATTTGTAAGAGCCTCTTTAAAATACTTTATTGCACTTGAATAGTCTAACTTTGCTCTGTAAACATTTCCAATATTAAGATAAAGATTCCCGAGTAACCTTAAGTTTAAAGGAGAACGTAATAGAATATTTTTCTCAGAAAGTTTATAGTACTCAAGTGCTTTATCGTTTTCACCCAGATTTTTATACGAAATACCTATGTACATGTATGGTGAGGCTAAATAATAATTTTCATTTCCATAAATTTTTTTTCTGTAATCCAGGAATAGTAGGAATGAGTCTAAAGCTTCTGTATGTTTTCCCTCATTACTTAATGTTGCTCCGCTTTGTCCTAACCCGTTGGCTATTAGTTCGTATTGTTCGTTTTGGTATTCCTGACTGAACGATGATAATGGTAGGGTCAATAAAAAAAATATAGGGTAGAATCTATTAAAAATAGTCATCTGTAATCTGTATTTATTCCTCCAAAATAGAACTTTTTTTAATTTTTTTCAAAAAACAGGGGTTACCTTTTTGTACTTATCAGAATATATTAGTGAATGTGTGTTTTAAAAGTTTAACGAATTAATTATTATACAATGAAAAAGGTACAGTTCCAATCAACAGAAAATACTTTCGAATTTAAAGGTTTTGAAGTAATTAAAGAAGATTCTTTGAATGAAATTCGTGGTGGAGGTACTCCAAAATCTAGAGATAAAGACATTTTTGATTTTGATGCCGAATAAATAATTTAAGTATTTACTGTTTAACTAAAAGATATGAAAGTTATAGCTGAAATTTTTACTTGCGATAGAAATGATTTTGAAGTGCTTACTGAAAAAGACATGAATGATGTTCGCGGGGGAGGCACACCAAAATCGAGAGACAAAGATATTTTCGATTTCGATGCTGAATAAATAGGAAAATCAAAAAATAGATACGGTTATAACTTATCAATACAATTGATTAAGGAACAATAATATAAGAATTCGAATAGCCTATATACAGAACCAATTGAGTTGTTAGTACAGGGGGTTAAAACAAGGACGGTTTTAACCTCTTTTTTTTGTATTTATTTTCCTTTTCCCTCAAATAATCTGTAATTATTAAACTTACATTTTAGTGCTCCGTTAAATAAATCAATTTTCTGAGTTGGTTTTAATCCAACGTATTTTAAGCGATCTAACGATGAGCTGAGTATCCAGGCATTATTTCCGGCATATTGGTGTTTTAAGCGCTCTCCAATTATGGCGTAAAGACCATCAAGATCAGCTTCCTTAAGCCTCTCTCCATAAGGTGGATTTGTTAAAATTGTGGCTCCTTTTAATTTTTTATCCAGATTTCTAAAATCAGAACAATTAAATTCAATTTTATTAAATACCAGTGCACGTCTTGCGTTTGTTTGTGCATTTAATAAATTGCTGCCTGAAATGTCAGATGCGTATATTT
>DASQBW010000074.1:0-5389 GCA_035635015.1 Draconibacterium sp.
GTGTATTGCATGTTAATATTGCATGCTCCCCGGTAAAAGAAAAAAGCTGCAACCGCCATTAATGAATGACTTGCCGACAAATAATTGAACCATTGATGGATAGACCACTCATTCATGAAAAACAGAGCGGCCAAAGTTGCAAATGCAACTCCAATCAGAATATTTTTACTGGCTTTGATACGTGTCTTAAAAAATAGAAATCCTTCGAGCGATAGTACCACAAACAAGAGCCCGTATCCCGAATGAAACTCGATAAAAGAAAAGTTGAGGGTGACAATTGTTAAGGTTAAAAAGATGAGAAACTCAACAATATTCAGAATACCGAGTATTTTAACAATCTTCTTCGAAAGCATTATTCGCGTGTGTTCAATGGCTGCACGTTCAATAAACATAATCGAAAACATACTGGCAATCCAGCCTGGCAATTTCCAGTAAAAGTTAAAATTATACAGAAAGGCATGACCGATCAATCCTCCCAAAGCGGTGGCTATTCCCATTATCAGAAAATAAAGTTTGAAAAAGATAATTACTTTCTCATTAGTTCTTTTTTGATGAAGTTTATAGGCGAATATCATGCAAATGAATGAAACGAACAGATCGGTTAGCGTAACAATCGGTTCATCAATCCTAACATTAAATATCGAAATTGTATTTATTTCATTCATTTATTTTGTCGAATTGATTTTGCCACATCTGTTTTATAAATAATAGGCTACGTTGAATTTTGTTCAAAAACAATACTCAAATTCTATTTATTAATTAATTTTATATAAAGTTAAATTGCCGGGAATTGGTAGCATGCCTAAAAAATAAATATTAAAGCCATTGAATTTATACTATAAAATATTGTGGTGTTTATTAACTGTAATGACATTAGGTATTTTTGCCTCTTTTGCCTCTGAAAACAAGCAAACAGTATACCTTATTCCTGGGCAGGGTGCCGATGCCCGTTTGTATAAAAATCTGGAGCTCGACACGGCGTTTCAGGAAAAACATATCGATTATTATACGCCCCAAAAAGGCTGGGATATGGAAACTTTTGCCCGCGAGCTGGCCAAACAGATTGATACCACGGAACCCTTTTCAATAATTGGAGTGTCGTTAGGAGGAATGTTGGCTACCGAAATGGCCGATTTTCTGCGTCCCGAAAAAGTAATTGTTATTTCGAGTGCAAAATGCAGGAAGGAATTTCCGGGGCGTTACCGTCTTCAAAAAGTAGTACCTGTTTATTGGATGGTTCCCGGATTTGCGATAAAAGCAGGGGCGAGAATCTTACAACCCATTGTTGAACCCGACAGAAACAAAGATAAATCAACTTTTAAAAGTATGTTACGAAATAAGGATCCTAAGTTTTTGAAACGAACAACAACTATGATCCTAACCTGGAAACGCGAAGACTATAGAGAAAATATTATTCATATTCATGGTGATCTGGACAAGACATTGCCTCCTCGTTTTGTTAACTTCGATTACCTGGTGGAGGACGGTTCGCACATGATGGTACTCACACGTGGCGATTTAATAAGTGAGCTTGTAAACCAGATTCTTAAAGAATAAAAATTGTTCCGATATTCGGATTCCTTTTAGGTTTTCTGTAACTTACATAAGAAATAGTAATCTTTAGTTATGCGCAATACTCTAACACTCCTGACCTTCGTTTTAGCAAGTTTAATATTGCCCACACAAGTTATAGGACAGATTGAAACAACTATTTTTAAAGTGGGGAAAAAGGATGATAAAAATGTGGTCTCGTTTTTTACGAATCGTGTAATAGAAGTTAACGAAGACAATTCATACACGTTTAAAAATAGTAGTACTGAACAAACAAATACACTTTATTTCTGTAATTACAATTATAACAACGATTCAATCGGATTAAATTTAAGGGCCGTTAACTTCTCAGATAAATACCCAACCGAAAAGTTAAAACACAATATAATGTACGATATATACGAGTATAATCGTATGCAAAAGGGAATTAAGAACTTTTATATTGTTGTTGGCGGATACGGAAAATCTTTTGATAAGCAGATACATGAATATATGCATCGTTTAAAAACAAATTATGGCGATTCGCTTTTTCACCAGGCGTCAATAAGTGTTTTTGCCTGGGGAACGGAAGATAAAGTTTATAAGTATTACAATGCACTTCGTGTGTCGAAACGCGGAGCAGCTGATTTTGCTATATTTCAGCACATGCTTGATGAGTTTATGGGGGATACAGAATATTGGGAAACTCATCCCAAAGACATTACCATAAGTATTCTTTTTTCGTCGATGGCAAACGAAATGTTTCGAAGCTATATTCTCGAAAGAGACAATCAGGATATTCCCCTGGTAAAAACTTATAATAGTATCATATTTGTTGGAAGTGTTGCTCCCCGCAATGTTTTCGAAGAAGGGAAGGCCTTTCATAATCTGGGGCAAATGGCTGACTCGGTTCGTTTGGTTGTTAATTCAAAAGATATACTACTAAAAATGTCGAGTTTGGCCCATCTGAAGAATCGCATTGGAAACAAAGGGCCAAAGAACCCCGATGAATTACCCGAGTTTGTTATCGTATCGAATATTAAGTCATTAATTACAAAGGAAGATATGAAACGTATGGGACACGACTATGTGCTTACCAATCCTGTGGTTCAGGATGCTTTGCTTGAAATGGCTGAAAATAATATTACGAGAAAAAAGTCAGACTAAATTACCTCAATCTTGTTTTTTGTTTGAATGCAGAAGTTGAAAATGGCTGTTTTAGAATAATTCCTTAGTTTTGGCACTCCAATTAAATAAATATGGCTAAAAACAAATTATTATGGGGTGCGGTAATGGTCGTTTTTCTGGCATCATGCGGGGCCCCAAAGGTACTTACAACTCAAAAAACTGAAGCAAAAAACTTTGAAGCGAACGGAGATTATTCGCAGGCAATGGCAGCCTGGGAGGGTTATTTAAACACAACTGATATTGAAGATGTAGCGGGTGCAGATTTTGCACAGGCAGCAAAAACAGCCTTTAAAGCTGAAAATCAGGCGCAGGCAATCAGCTGGTTTGATCAGGCACGTTATAAAAATTATGCCGATGCCGAAATGTATCAAACACTGGCAGCCATTTATAAACAACAGAATAATTTGTCGAAAGAATTATCGGCACTTGAATATATAACTGAAAACTACGGAAGTGGAGATGGCGATATAAATGCCCGGTTGCTTTCTGTTTATACCGAGATTGATGCCAACGAAAAAGCATTGGAAGTGTGGCGAAAAATGGATAGTGCATCGAGAAATGAGGAGTCGAACATTAAAAACTATTTTGAAGTAAACAAAGCATTGGAGCAGGATGCAGTTTGCGATAGCCTTGCAAATGTATTGCTCGAAAAAGATGCTGAAAACATTGAAGCTTTGGAGTGGAATGCTAAAAAGTATTTCTGGGCAGGACAAAACCGTTACGATCGCGAAATTGCAAAATACAATAAAAACAAAACCCGTAAGAACTACAATGCATTATTAAAAGAGTTGGATTTGGTAACTGCCGATTTTAAAAAGGCTTTGCCCTATTTAGATAAACTGTGGGAGATGAATCCAGGGAAAGAATATGCCAGTTACCTGGCTAATATTTATGCCCGTTTTGGAGATGAAGAGAAAACAGAATATTACAAGAACTACATGAAATAAATAAATGGCTGCTAATAGGTTTAGCAGCCATTTATTTTTTGGTATTACCATCCACCGCCAAGCGCTTTGTAAAGGTTTATATTGGATTCCAAACTTTTTTGCAAAAGCTCCGAACAATAAAGTTCAATATTAAAAAGTGCCCGTTCTGCATCCAGTACCTCCAGGTAACTCGTAACACCTCCATCGTAGCGCTGGCGTGACAGTTCAGCCGCATTCTGTGCTGCTTCAAGTTGTTGCCTTGTGTATTTTAGTTCCTCAGCAAGGGTTCTTATATAAACCAATGCATCTTCCGTTTCTCTGAACGCTGAAAGAACAGCTTTTTCATAGTTGTACTTCATTTGTTCGGTAACTTCTCGTTGTGCTTCTACACGGCGTTTGTTTTTTCCGAATTGAAAGATCGGGCCAAACAGATCAGCTCCGGCCGAACCAATAAAAGCGTCATCCGAATTAAAATCAGCCAGATCGGCGCTGGCAATCCCAAGCAAACCGGTTAAACTGATTGAGGGGAAACGCATTGCTTGTGCCACTCCAATACGGGCATTTTGTGCCTTCAGCATTTGTTCAGCCTGAAGAATATCGGGACGGCGTTCCAATAATTCTGAAGGTAATCCGGCCGGAACATTTTCGGGCAATTGAAGATCTTCAAGTGCTGTTCCGGTAATTATAGGTGCCGGATTTTGTCCGATCAGAACACTGAGTGCATTTTCTGTAAAAGCGATTGAACGCTGATAAACAGGAATCGCTGCTGCCGCAGTGGCTTCTTGTATTTGTGCCTGGTTAAGATCGATCTCCGGAACGATACCTTTATCGAAACGTTCCTTGATAATTCGGTGCGACTCTTTTCTCGATTCAAGTGTCCGCTGAGCAATTGCCAGCCGGTTTTTATAGTCGAGCAGTGTATGGTAAGTAATTGCAACTTGCGAAACCAAACTTAACTCCAATGCCTGCAATCCGTATTCCGAAGCCAGCAAATCGGCTTTTGCAGCTTCAGTTGCTCTACGATATTTACCCCAAAAGTCAATTTCCCAGTTCAGGTTTGTAGTTGCTGCTAACGACGACATCGCCGAAAGGGTAGGAGCTTGTGTGTTTCCGTAGGCGAATGATGCCGAATAAGAAAATTGCGGATACAGATCAGCTTTTGCCATTCCCATGTATGCACGGGCCTCGTTAATGCTTGAAACGGCCATTAAACGGTCTAGGTTATTTAATAGTGCAGAGTCGATAAGATCAGCCAGCACCGGATCATTAAAAAGTACCTGCCAGTTTATGGTATCGGCTTCAGTTGCTTCGGTATTCTGAAAACGATAATTTTCCGGAGTCTGCATCTCAACCTGCTGAAATTTAGGGCCAACCATACAGCTACTGGCAAACAACAGCAATACGACACTCAATAAACTGTATATTTTATTTCGTTTCATTTTCATCATTTTTAAGATTAGTTGAGTTTCTTGTTCTTAGCTTGATTCGCTACTGCTTTCGCTTCACGTTTCTTTTCATAGCCGGCAATTTTCCCGATAAATACGAATAACATGGGATAGAAGAATACACCAAGCAATGTTGCTACAGTCATACCTCCAAGTAATGCCATCCCCATCACTTTACGTGCTTCGGCACCAGATCCGGAGGCAACTACCAACGGGAATATGCCGAGTATAAAAGAAAAGGCGGTCATTAGAATTGGTCGGAAACGCGAGCGGGCAGCTTCAATGGCCGCATCAAAAAGA
>DASQBW010000075.1:0-2742 GCA_035635015.1 Draconibacterium sp.
CACCACCACCACCACCAGTAGTTGAGGTTTTAACTATTGTTGACGATGATGTGGAAATTGAAGACGAGCTGGTAATTGAGGATTCGGAAGCAGACGATGAAACTGTTATTGATGTTGCTCCTATTATTGAGACAGCCGAAGAAGAAGAAGTGGATGAAGCACAGGTATTTGTTATTGTAGAAGATATGCCTGAATTTCCCGGAGGAGAAATAGCATTGCGTACATACATTGCCAACTCTATTAAGTATCCTGTTATTGCTCAGGAAAACGGTATTCAAGGGAAAGTATACGTACAGTTTGTTGTTAGTAAAACCGGACAGGTTACTGATGCAAAAATAGCAAGGGGCGTTGACCCATCTCTTGATAAAGAAGCACTCCGTGTTGTAAATGCCCTTCCTCCATGGAAGCCTGGTATGCAGCGTGGAAAAGCGGTTAATGTATCATACACGGTACCAATTAACTTTGTGTTGCAGTAGAAAAAGGAAAACAATATTTTTACACTCCTGTTTCTTTTGAAGCAGGAGTTTTTTTTTGAATAAAGCAGATGATAGAAACAGCACCTATTACAGAAAAAGCGGTTATTGTAGGATTAGTCAATCGCGATCAGGATGAACGTCAGGCAAAGGAATACCTTGACGAGTTGGAGTTTTTGGCTGACACAGCAGGTGCACAGGTCTTAAAAAAGTTTACACAAAAACTTGACATTCCAAACAAAGCAACCTTTGTTGGTCCGGGAAAGCTCGATGAAATAAGTAAATATATAAAAGTAGTTGAAGCAGATACTGTAATTTTTGACGATGAACTTACTCCAACACAGTTGCGAAACGTTGAACGCGAACTGGAGTGCAAAATCCTTGACCGAACGAACCTCATATTGGATATTTTTGCAAAACGGGCCAAAACGGCGCACGCAAAAACACAGGTTGAATTAGCACAGTATCAGTACCTGTTGCCACGACTTACACGTATGTGGACTCACCTCGAGCGTCAGCGTGGTGGTATAGGTATGCGTGGTCCGGGTGAAACACAGATTGAAACCGACAGAAGAATCATTCTCGATAAAATTTCACACCTGAAAAAACAGCTTGAAAAAATTGACAGGCAAAAGGCGACCCAGCGCAAGAACCGTGGTAAAATGGTACGTGTGGCTTTAGTTGGTTATACTAACGTTGGCAAATCAACCATTATGAACATGATGGCCAAATCAGAAGTATTTGCCGAAAATAAACTTTTCGCCACACTCGATACTACCGTGCGTAAAGTTGTAATTGAGAACCTGCCTTTTTTACTGGCCGATACGGTAGGATTTATACGAAAATTGCCCCATGGTTTGGTTGAATCGTTTAAATCAACATTAGATGAGGTGCGCGAAGCTGATATACTGTTACATATTGTTGATATTTCGCATCCGGGATTTGAGGAGCAAATTGAAACAGTTGACAGCACGCTAAAAGAAATTGATGCAGGCGACAAACCTACCTTTTATATTTTCAATAAAATAGATGCTTTTTCGTACGAGGAGAAAGATGAAGATGACCTTTCGCCACGTACAAAAGCTAACTTCACACTAGAGGAGTGGAAAAAATCGTGGATGGCAAAAAGTAACACACCGGCATTGTTTATTTCTGCCACAGAGAAAACCAATATCGATGATTTTAAAGCTGAGCTTTACGAAAAAGTTAAAGGAATACACTCGCAACGTTTCCCTTATAATGATTATTTGTATAACTCTGACTGGACAGAGGGTATTCAGTAGGTGTTTATTCTTCGAATGTAACTTTTTTAATGAGCGACTCATCCCTGCAGCATTCCAGCATTTCAATACTTGTTAACCTGCGTAAGGGGTGTTTGTAATTTGGAGCAATTTCAACAAGAGGAACCAAAACAAAACGCCTTTCGTGAATGCGGGGATGAGGAATAATAAGTGTCTTCGATTCCATGAAAGAGTCGTTAAAATATAATATATCGATGTCCATCTCGCGGGAAGCATATTGTCCCTTTGTCCTTTTCCGGCCAAAAGTTGCTTCAATTTCATTAATCCTCCATAATAATTCTTCAGCTTCGAGTTTGCTTTCAATAATTATTACCTGGTTCCAGAAAATATCATCAGAACGAAAACCCCAAGGAGGTGCTTCATATATTGACGAGTTGCAAATTATTCTTCCTAATTTTAACTCGATTAACTCAAGTACATGAATAAAATTTCTTCTTTTATCTCCTAAATTTCCACCTATTCCAAGAAATACCTTGTTCATTGTGTATTATATTTGTAATTACTGATATAAAACAATACCTATTCACAAAAGACGAAATACTAAAATCGTTCGCAAATTTATAAAATGGTCAATATTTCTTAGCAAATTAATTGTGCGAACTGCAATTCAGTACATTTAAATGTTCATAAGAAGTATCGATTTAAACGCTGTAATTAAATTTTCAGATTGAAAAAAAACATAAAATCTAACTCATGAAAGAATTCTTCAAATACGTTTTAGCAACCATTGTTGGTTTTTTTGCCATCTCGCTTATCGGGTTTTTGCTGATTTTTATTGTAATAGGAGCGATTGTGGCCTCATCAGGAAAAGAAGTAAAAGTGGCCGAACAATCTATGCTGGTGCTTGATTTAAGTCAATCGATTGTAGACCGGGCACCGAATGATCCGTTTCAGGATATTGAATTGCCGGGGATTTTTAGTTCGGTAAAAACGATTGGACTTGATAACATCAGCAAGTCGCTGAAAAA
>DASQBW010000076.1:0-2456 GCA_035635015.1 Draconibacterium sp.
GAGGTGCCGTTCTATCAGTAAGTTTGTGAAGGTGATCTTTATTCAAGAAACTTCTGGTAAATCAACTCATCTTTCCAGCCCGAAAATGTTTTGATCCAGTCTTTTTTTATCCCGCAGCGTGTAAATCCATACTTTTCAAACAATTGTATGCTTCCCCAGTTGTCGGCACCTATATTGGCGTATAACTGTCTTAATCCCAGTACTTGTAACGAATAATTCGACATTGCCTGAAGCGCATCTCCGGCATATCCTTTTTTCCGGTCTTGGTTGTCGTGAATCAGAATTCCAATCCCGGCCCGCTGATGGTACGGATCAAAATCAAATAAATCAATTGCACCTACCGGTTTTTTGCCTTTGGTTTCAATCACCAGTCTTAGCTGTTTGGTGGAATAAATATCCCTGGCCGATTCAACAAGATATTGGGCAAGAAGGTGTTTCGAAAACGGCGTTTGTGTATTGCTCATTTCCCAAATTTCCATGTTGTTTTCCCATTCATACAATAAGTCTATGTCCGCTGGTTCCAATGGGCGGAGTGCTATATTTCCGTATGTTAGCTGCTTATCCATACTATTTGTTTATAACTGGTTTACCGGTCTAGTTTTTTCCAGGATTTCAGCAACAAACCCACATCAGATACCACGTTGTAATCCTTGGCATAAAGCCGGTTTAACCGAATCGATTTTTCTTTGTCAATTTCCATCCCGGGGAACATGTCACCCGGATTTAAGATTCCTTCTTTTAGTTCAGGAATATTGCTGTCGCGTTCTGTCTCGGGGATATACGCAACCAGCGACTTTTTCCCTATAAGAACCATAAAAATATTTGTAATAAATCTTCCTTTTTTGGAGAAAAACAAGAATAACAGCGGGATTAGGCACAAAAGAATTAATGCCATACAAAAATCGAAGATACGTTTTTTTCGTTTGTTCGCTGTTTTTGAAATGGCGTTCAGGTTTATGGTATACAGGTCGCCAGCAGTATGAATGGAGTTGCTGCCAATAATGCTGGAACTTTCGGGCGGCGCTATTTTATAATCAACATCGAGTCTGCTAAGATCAAGCATAGCCTTTATAATTATTGCAGAACTGATATTCTCTGCGCAAAACACAATTTCGTCAATCCGGTTAATTCGTATAATTTCTTCCAGTTGGCTGATTTCTCCAATGTAGTTTCTCCCTTTGTCGGCATTATCGAGCGCAATAAAGCCTGCCAGTTGTGATTTAAGATGCGTTTCTTCCAGAATACGCTGAACCCGGCGGGCTTCTTCCGAATGACCAACAATTGCTATTTTTTGGGTACGTTGTGTATTTAACCTGAAACCATTGATCCTGAGCCAGTGTCCGGCCAAACGGAAAAGTGTCAGGGCAATTCCTGCCCATGCTGTTCCCAACAAAATAAGCGCTCTTGAAAAACGAAACCTTTCATCAACCAGCGAGTAGGTGAGAAGCAACGAAATGAGTCCCCACAAAATGCCCCGTTCAACTTTATAAATGTTTACCGGTTTTGAATAACCACCGGAGAACAGAATACCAAAAAGGAAAAACAGGATGTACACCGGAACCACGTAATTTATAAATTCCGGAGGATAATAATCCGTTTTTTGAAACTGCAGCTGTTCCCAAATAGGAGTGATAAACCAAAAACCGGTAAAAATGAGCAACGCATCGATGAAAGGCAGGTAAATTTTTTGTGCAATTCGTTTTATGGCCGACAAGAAGGCCCTGAAATAAATGGCAAGATGAATAAAAATTGAATACATGCCGGCTTTGTTGCCCGGAAAGTGTTTTCGTGTAAAGATGACCATTGCCTTGTAAAATACCTTTACATAATTCAATGAACCCTTTTTTGTGCTTTCCCCTTTGTAGTGGATTATTGTCGTTTCCGGATAGTAATAATTTTTAAATCCACCTTGTTGAATGCGGTAGGAGAGATCAATGTCTTCGCCATACATAAAAAAAGTTTCGTCGAGCAGCCCAACTTTATCGAGTGCCGATTTCCGAAGTAACATAAACGCTCCTGAAAGCACATCCACTTCATTAATTTCCTCTTTATCCAGGTAAGAGAGGTGGTATTTCCCAAATTTTCGCGACCGGGGAAATAGTTTTGAAAGTCCAAACATTTTATAAAATGCCACCCAGGGAGTTGGTAACCCGCGTTTTGATTCGGGAAGAAAATTGCCTTTGCCATCGATCATCTTAACACCAAGTGCACCTGCCTCCGGATGTTCTATCATAAAAGAAAGCACTTTTTCAAAGGTATCTTCTTCAACAACCGTGTCAGGATTGAGCAATAGAACAAAGTTTCCTTTTGCTTGCCTTATGGCCTGGTTATTGGCGCGCGAAAATCCAACGTTCTCCTGATTCTGAATAAAATAAACTGTTGGAAATTTTTCACGTACGAGTTGAGCTGATCCATCAACCGAATTATTATCAACAACAAATACTTCGCCCTGTACA
>DASQBW010000077.1:0-2257 GCA_035635015.1 Draconibacterium sp.
CCTGACCAGGGTTATGAGCGTCTGCTTCTGTTTTAACTTCTTTTAAAATACCGGTAATCTGAAGATCACTTCCCATTTGCTCCTGTGTAAAAGCACCAATTTTCTCGCCTGCTTCAATTCTAATCGATAAATCTTCGGTACTTCCCATTATAAAACAACGCTCACCACCTTGTTGGCAAACGTGAAAAACGGTTCCTGTAACAACAACCTCTTTATCCGCCAGGCCGGGTGCTTTTTCAAGCAGATCATCTACCGTTAAAACGACAGCCTGAACTTCTTTTTCGTTTGTTACCTGTGTATTTTTATTTTGTTGTCCGCAAGCAAAGAACAATACAGCTAAAAGGTTTAATAATACAATCTTTCTCATTTTCTTATGTTTCGTTTTGTTTTGTTTTTGCTATTTATATAAAAAGTAGCATAAAAGTCAAAGGTAAAATAAAACCGACAATTGTCAACCACCATCCCCAACGGCGCAAACCACGTTTTCCTTTCAGAAGAAAAAGACCTGATATTGCAACAAATAGAAGAATTGCACCCATTACATCGCTAACCCATTTCCATATTGTTCCAAGAGTTGACCGATGTAGTTTATTCATACTGAAAATTAGTGGACGTCGCTTTAAGTAGCGCATAGTTCCTTGTCCTGTATCTGGATCAATTACCACCTCCCCGTTTTCGATAAATATTCTAATTTCGCCTTCATTATTAATATAGTGTTTTTTATAAACCACATCGTTCTGAACGGATTTAATGGATTGTTTAATTTCTTCATCCGAATAGCTTTGTTTCTTATCAATTTCCAGCTTAAAATTTGTAGAGCTTATTTTATAATCCGGGTTAAAATCGTGCCGGTGGTTCAAAAATATACCTGATAAGCAGTAAACGATAGTCATTCCAACTATAAAATAACCAAAATCACGATGTAATGTGCGTAGGTATTTGCGAATTTTCACAGTTAAATACTTTTTAAAGTAAATATATGATAAATGCTCTGGTTGGGCGTTTAACAAAAAATATTAAATATTAACATTTTGGGAATATACTGATAATGAACTTAAACCGCGTGGTATATGCGTTTTGGGCATATAAAAAAGGTATTTTTATCTTTATAAGGGAAATCAAGTATTGACATGAATAGCATATAGTTGTATCTTGCAAGCATCCTAGTGTACTAGGGCTCTGGTTTTATCACAACTTAATTGGGTACCTCCGGCTATTGAGCCGGAGGTTTTTTTATGTCTTTTCAGTCAATAAAATTCCAAAACGTTCTATTGTCCCATATAGAAATCGTTTAATGAAATCAGGTCTTCAGAGTTACAAATCGGACACTTCTCAACATTATCAGAATAATCGCTGAAACTTGCTTTACAACTGTTACACTTGTACCAGTTTTTATCAAAATAAACATCACCTCCTCTAAAAATCAGGTCTCTTCCTTCAACAAAAGCTGTCGCTACTTTATTTCGCGCTTCTTCGTAAATCCGGGTTAAAGTTGGGCGGGAAACATCCATAAAAACGGCTGCTTCTTCCTGGGTAAGGTTCTGATAATCGAGCAAACGAATAGCCTCATATTCTTCAAGATGAAGAATTACTTCATTCGTTTTACGACCACGCACACCGTAAACCGACATCCCCTTAATAACCGGAGGTACCTGAATTCTTCTGTTTCTTTTTCTTCTTGGCATATTATATCGTGTTAAGTTTATTCAATAAAAAATGATCGACAAAAACCAAGGCAGCCATTGCTTCCACGATCGGCACAGCTCTTGGTAAAACACATGGATCGTGTCGTCCTTTCGGATTAATAGTAGTACTGTTTTCTTCTTTATCAATCGTTTGTTGTTCTTTTAACAAGGTGGCAATTGGTTTAAAAGCTACGTTAAAATAGATATCTTCTCCGTTTGAAATACCTCCCTGAATTCCACCAGAATTGTTGGTTTTGGTGCGAATTCCACCATCGGTTTTAATAAAAATATCGTTGTGTTGCGAGCCACTTAGTTTGGTTCCTTCAAAACCCGAACCGTATTCAAATCCTTTCACCGCGTTTATACCCAACATCGCAAAACCGAGATCAGCGTGTAGTTTATTAAAAACTGGTTCTCCCCATCCGGCAGGCACACCTGTGGCTACCCCTGTAATAACTCCACCGACGGTGTCGTGTTCGCGACCGGCTTTTTCAATTCTGGTAATCATTTCATCCGCCACTTTCTGGTCGGGGCATCGTACAATATTGTTTTCGGTAGCTGATAAATCGAGT
>DASQBW010000078.1:0-2578 GCA_035635015.1 Draconibacterium sp.
CTCGACAAACCCAGCGAAGGACTGATATTTATGACCAACGACGGCGATATTGTAAACAAAATTCTTCGCGCCGGAAACAATCACGAAAAAGAATACATTGTTAACGTAAATCGGAAAATCACACAGGCTTTTATCCGGCAAATGAGCAACGGCGTTCCGATTTTGGATACCGTAACTAAAAAATGCCGGGTGGAACGAATCAACGACTTTACATTCAAAATTGTTCTTACACAAGGGTTAAACCGCCAAATCAGGAGAATGTGCACACATCTGGGCTACGAAGTTACCCGCCTGAAACGTGTTCGAATAATGAATATCGAACTTGGAAATTTAAAACGGGGAAAATACCGTCATTTTACTCCCGATGAACTAAAAGAACTCAATCAACTGGTAGCCGACTCAAGCAAAACCGAAGAAGCTTCTGAAGATTAATCAAATTCCAAATTCACCCCTGCCCCAAATAATTACCGTTCGCTTTTAAGATTTTTTGTGATTTGTTTGCAACCCGAATTACAAACTTTTTAATAATAAAACTGTTTATTTGCAACGAGTTAAAAACGATGAGGTAATTTTATGAGAGCGAGTGCCATGTTATTAATTCCCCTGTTCATTTTTATGTTGCTGGTGGATATTTACACCTACCGGGGAATAAAACCGCTACTTGCAAAACTCAAAATCAAATTCATAAAACAATCCTTAAGCATCGTTTTTTGGGCAATTTCAGTTGTTGTGTTTGGCGGATTTTGCCTTTTTATGTTCGGAATAGAACATGTAAAACAGTCGGAGGCATACATTTACGCCGGTTACCTGGTATCGGCATTTGCACTTTTCTATTTTCCGAAATTTGTATTTATTGTATTTGTATTACTTAAAGATATTCAGCTGATTTTTCAAAAGATTTTCAGCTGGTTAAAAGGAAAAAGAAAGAAAGATTTATCACGAAATTATTCGGGGAAGAAAATGGAGAGAGCAGAGTTTTTATATCAAATGGGGTTGGTTTTGGCAGCTGTCCCGTTTGCATCGATTCTTTATGGAGTTACAAAAGGTAAATTTAATTACCGCGTAATGCGCGAAAGTTTGCATTTCAGCAATTTGCCAAAATCGTTTAAAGGACTAAAAATCGTACAGATATCAGACATGCACCTGGGTAGCTTTAACAAAAAGTTTGACCAGGTAGCAAAGGCTGTTGAGCTGATTAACGAACAAGAGCCGGATATTCTCTTATTTACCGGCGACCTTGTAAATAACTTTGCCGAAGAAACCGATGGCTGGGAATCAGTTTTATCGCAACTGAAAGCTAAAATCGGAAAATATTCGGTGCTCGGGAATCACGATTACGGCGATTATTCAGAGTGGGAATCTGCTGCTGCCAAAGAAAAAAACCTGGCTGCCATCAAAAAATTTCATCAGAAAATTGGCTTCCGATTGTTATTGAATGAAACCGAAACAATAACTATCAACGGCGAAGAAATTGCATTAATTGGTGTTGAGAACTGGGGTAAACCACCATTCCCACAGCACGGCGATTTGCAAAAAGCTTCCGAAAAAGCACAAGGTCAGTCCTTCAAAATTTTAATGAGCCACGATCCTTCACATTGGGATGAAGAAGTGCTAAAATCCTCCGATATCGACCTTACCTTTGCGGGCCACACACACGGCATGCAATTTGGCATTGAACGTGCCGGAATTAAGTGGAGCCCGGTACAATATAAGTACCCACGCTGGGGTGGTCTGTATCGCGAGAAAAAACAATTTTTGTACGTAAACCGTGGATTTGGTTACATCGGTTTTCCGGGAAGAATTGGCATGCCACCGGAGATTACCGTTGTGGAATTAACTTAAGAAGAAATCTTTTTTCTGACAACCACATTGGAGCACCCTGTCACCCGATTTTCTTTAAATTATTGTAAATTGCTGGTTCAAACAAAAATCAACAATGAGGTTAAGTCCGCGCATACAATTTCTGATATATAACGGTTTGAAAGGTTTTGTTTGGCTACTTATTATTCTTGGCGCCTACTTGCTTTTCAAAGAATTTGTAATGTCGCATGCTCCCGACAAATGGGTAGCAAGAGTGTACGCCCAGCCCATATTGGTTTATGCTGTTTACTGTTTATCCGAGTTCCTATTTGGTATAATTCCCCCCGAGTTATTTATGATCTGGGCCATTAATAAAGATACCATTGCTCATTACTTTTTGAATCTTGCATTTTTTGCCATTGTTTCATACCTCATGGGTTACCTGACATTCCTGATTGGTCGTTTTTTCTATAATAAAGACGGATTTAAAAGATTCCGAAACACATTACTAAAAGAACAATGGCCTTTGCTAAAAAAATATGGTTTGTTTCTGATAATTGTAGCTGCACTCACTCCCCTGCCCTGGGCGGCTATAAGTTTAATTGTTGGTTCGGCCGGGTATCCATCAAAACGCTACCTTAAATATGCTTTATTTCGATTTTTAAGATTTGCTGTTTATGGTTACATCATTTTTCAAACGCACAATATCTAAAATTGAAACGGACATAAGATCGCTCATCAATTTATTCAGAGATAATATTTTACTCCCATCTCAATC
>DASQBW010000079.1:0-9700 GCA_035635015.1 Draconibacterium sp.
ATATAAAAATAGACAAATAAAAGCAAGAAAAGGTTGCTTCAACCTTTTAAAAAAGTCAAATAATTGTTAATTGTTTGCTCAATTTTTGGCACAGAGGCTTAACCTTATTTAGACTACATAATTTTTCAACAAAGAAAATCCTATTCTGCGGCATAAGTACACCTGATAAAATCAGTCGTCCAGGTCTATTTAAAACCGGACTTAATTACAAGCAATGTTTTCTGCTGAATAACATCATGTTATGAAACAAATACAGTGTTATTTTCTGAACTATCTGTTTAAATTTGTTTTAAGTAAATAAAGAAATTAATCTTTATTAAAGCTTTTAACTTAGCAACTGATCCGGCCACATATGGCGCTCTATTTAACAATAACAACTAAAAACCATTTTATACACTAAAATCATTCTCATGGATCCAATCCAAACTTTTATTAAAGACCTTGCCGACAAATACGGACGAAGCAGGGAAAGTGTTTTACCGATCATTCAAGGACTGGTAGAACGCGAAAGATACCTTTCCGAACGTTCAATGATCGAGATTGCAAGAGAAATTGACATCCCGGCTGCCGATGTTTATGGTACGGCTACCTTTTATTCGTTTCTTGAAACAAAACCTGCGGGTAGGCACATTATCCGTGTGTGTAAAACCATCACCTGTGCCATGAAAGGGAAAAATCAGGTATTGTTTGCCATACAAGACATGTTAAAAATCAAGTTAGGAGAAACCACTCCCGACAAACAGTTTACACTGCTCGAAACCAACTGCCTTGGGTGGTGCCACAAGGCACCTGCTATGCTCATAAACGATGACGTTTATACAGAACTCACTCCTGAAAAAGTGAGGGAGATCCTTACAAGCTACATGAAACAAAACGTTGATCACTAATTCTATTATTATGGCAAATTTACACCAACTAAAACGTGTTGATTTCATTTTTAGAAATGAAAATGACTGGGAAAAGGTACTTTCTGCGACTATTAAGAAAAAGCCACAGGTATTAATAAATGAACTGATTAGTTCAGAATTAAAAGGCCGTGGCGGTGCCGGATTCCCAACCGGATTAAAATGGAAGTTGACGGCAGAAGCTAAAGCGAAACAGAAATACGTAATTTGTAATGCTGATGAGGGAGAACCGGGCACTTTTAAGGACCGCGAAATATTATCGCGTGTACCCTATAAAGTACTTACAGCAATGGCCATTTGCGGATACATTACAGGCGCCAATCAGGGCTATATCTATTTACGTGGAGAGTATAAATTTCTTGAATCAGAATTAAATAAAACCATTGAGGAATTCGACTATTACTGTAAAGAAATTAATCTCGACTTTAGTATCCGCATTTTTATGGGTAGCGGAGCCTACATTTGCGGCGAAGAAACAGCCCTAATGGAATCGATGGAAGGGAAACGGGGTGAGCCGCGTAACAAACCACCATTCCCCACCCAGGCGGGGTTTATGGGTAAACCAACGGTCATAAATAATGTTGAAACGCTGGTCCATTCTTTCACCATTTTTAAATACGGTGCAAAAAAATTCTACGATCTTGGCGTACAGTATTCACGTGGTACAAAATTGTTTTCCGTATCGGGAGACACTCCCAAACCGGGCATATACGAACTTGAACTAGGTATGAGCCTTCAGGATTTTGTTTACGAGTTTGGTGATGGCGATACTAAAGCCGTTCAGGTAGGCGGAGCGTCAGGCTTTTTGGTGCCTCGTAAGAAATTTAAAGATGCCGCCATTGGATTTCGTGGAAAACTCACAGGAATATCTCTCCCTACCGGAGGTTCAATGATGCTTTTTAATAGTTCGCGTTCCATGTTTAATGTTCTTGACAATTACCTTGAATTTTTCCGTGAAGAATCGTGCGGGCAATGTACACCTTGCCGGGTAGGATGTCAGCAATTACTACTGGGAATAAAAGCAGTTAAACGAGGCGAAAAACCGGCATCGTACCTCGATAAATTGTTACGACTTACTGAAACCATGCAATATACAGCTAAATGTGGTTTGGGCCAGTCGGTAGCAAATTCATTCTCCTCCATTGTTGAGAATTTTAGAGAAGAAATGATCTATTAAAAACAGGTAAAAAATTAAAAATGAGTAAAAATATAAACCTTACCATAAACGGCTTTCCTGTTGAAATTACAGCAGGCAAAACCATCTTGGAAGCTGCAGAAGAACAAGGTATTACCATTCCAACGCTATGTCATCATAAAGACTTATGTGTAGCGGGTAACTGCAGGGTTTGTGTGGTCGAGGTTGCAGGGCAAAACCGTTTGTCGGCAGCTTGTGCCACCCCTTGCGAAGAAGGAATGGAAATTCTTACAAACAGCCTCAAAGTAAGAAACTCTCGTAAACAAATTATTGAATTACTTTTGGCAGAACACAATGCCGATTGCACAAAATGTTACCGAAACGGAAACTGTGAGTTGCAAACACTGGCATCAGAGTATAAAATTATGACCCAGGATTTTTTGGAACTGGTTCCATTCAAACAATACTCCATTGATGCCTATTCGCCTTCAATAATGAAAGACCACAGCAAATGTATTCGTTGCCAGCGCTGCGTTAGAACCTGTGCTCAATTACAGGGTGTAAATGCGCTGACTGTTGCCCACAAAGGAGACAAAATGAAGATCACTACGTTCTTTGAGAAGGCATTGCGAGATGTGGTTTGTACCAATTGTGGACAATGTGTAAACCACTGTCCTACCGGTGCTCTTGTTGAGAAAAACTATATTGAAGAGGTTTGGGAGGCCATTGCAAATCCAAATAAACACGTTGTTGTACAAACAGCTCCGGCAGTACGTGTTGGTTTGGGAGAAGAACTCGGACTAAAACCAGGAAAACGAGTGACAGGACAAATGGTTGCAGCCTTAAAACGATTAGGTTTCGATTCCGTTTTGGACACTGATTTTACTGCTGACCTTACAATTATTGAAGAAGGTACCGAACTGCTTACACGATTAAAAAAGGCGTTGGTTGATAAAGATGAATCTGTTACTTTACCCATGGCTACGTCCTGTTCTCCTGGGTGGATCAAATACATCGAACACATGTACCCTGAGCATCTCGACAATTTGTCGACCTGTAAATCGCCACAACAAATGTTTGGAGCTTTGGCTAAAACCTACTACGCTAAGGCACGAAACATTGAACCGGAAAATATTGTTTCGGTATCGATTATGCCTTGTACAGCAAAAAAATATGAAGCATATCGTCCAGAAATGCATGACAGTGGTTATCGCGATGTCGACTATGTTTTAACGACCCGCGAACTGGCGATATTAATCAAACAGGCAGGGCTTGATTTTAACAAGCTGGAACCAGCCAAATACGATCGTTTAATGGGTGAATCAACCGGAGCAGCTGTAATATTTGGGGCAACCGGAGGAGTTATGGAAGCGGCATTACGTACTGCTTATGAAATTGTCACAGGTCGTGAAGTTCCTTTCGAGAACCTTAATATAAGTCCTGTAAGGGGAATGGAAGGGGTACGCGAAGCATCAATAAAAATTGAAAATCCTGTAAAAGATTGGGCATTCCTAGAGGGTGTAGAACTAAAATGTGCGGTCGCGCACGGATTAATAAATGCCAAAACGGTAATGGATGCAGTAAGAGCCGGTACTGCCGATTATCATTTTATTGAGTTTATGGCTTGCCCCGGTGGATGCCTCGGAGGTGGCGGACAGCCAATCCCTACCAATGCTGAAATCAGAAGAAAACGTGCGGAAGCCATTTATGCAGAAGACGAAGGATTATCAATCCGGAAATCGCATGATAATCCGGAGGTTAAGAAACTTTATCACGATTTCTTAAAAGAACCACTCGGCGAAGTGTCACATCACCTATTGCATACAAAATATACAAAAAGGGAACGGTATTAACGAGGGCATTCTTTATAATTAAAAATCCGGTATCTTTAGATGCCGGATTTTTTATGACACATTTTAACAGATATATCCTTTCTCCTGTTGGTTGGCTCGAACTAAAATCAACAAAAAATGCACTTACAGCAATCCGGTTTGTAAGAAAAGCAGAACCAAATTCTATGGAGCAACCACCCATTCTCGAACAAACACAACTTCAGCTGGAAGAATATTTTTCAGGCCGTCGTAAAGATTTTAATCTCCAATTAAATCCGGAAGGTACTGTTTTTCAGCAAAAAACATGGGAACTTGTAAAACAAGTAAGATTTGGAGAAACCGCCTCCTACCTTGATATTGCGATAAAATCAGGATCAAATAAAAATACTCGTGCAGTAGGTTTGGCAAATGGAAAAAATCCAATACCAATAGTAATTCCCTGCCACCGAATAATCGGAAATTCAGGGAGACTTACAGGTTATTCAGGCGGAATTGAGCGAAAACGCTGGTTGTTAAACCATGAATATACAAACACTGTTTCAAAAGACCGACTATTCTAATGACGGGAATACTGTCCCAAAATGAATATATAATAATAATAATAATAAATTTCATCGAACTGAACTACTGAACATTAACTAACATGGCATACTGTTTGTTACTAATACCCCGAAATCAGGAAGATAAAAGATAAGGAAACGAATAACTATCGTAAAAAGATAATGGGATCCAATTTCGGGTTCCATTTTCTTTTGTGGTAATCCTGAGATGTTCTATATTCACACAAAAAAGAACATGTACAAAAGCTTCATTTTTATTCTGTTTTTCTCATTTCTTGTAAATGCTTGTTTTAGCCAGGAACGCTATTCTTACGATTTGTTTGACGAAATAAGAATGGAAACTGCCACTTACGCCTCAAAAGACGGAGAAAATCTTGACATGGACATTTATCTCCCTCAGAATGACAGTGAACTGGAACGGGCTGCAATAATTTATGTTCATGGAGGAAGTTTTAGCGAAGGCGAAAGAGATACTGAACAAATTAAAGACTTTTGTACACGTTTAGCAAATTATGGTTATGTAGTTGCCTCTATCTCTTATCGGTTAACACGCAAGGGAGCTCCCGAAGGTTTTGGATGCGATTGCTCGGCCACCGAAAAACTAAATACCATTTATGCTGCTACCGAAGATTTGCAGGATGCATCATTTTTTCTGATTGAGAACCGACATCAATACCAGATAAATCCACAGCAAATTATTCTGGCAGGAAATAGTGCAGGTGCTGAGACCGTCCTAAATACAGCGTATCAACCACCTTACTGTTACGGTTTAGATTCCGGACCGGTTTCATTTGCAGGAGTTATCAGCATGTCAGGAGCTATTCCTGACACCACTGTTTTATACGATGAATCGGCGATTCCGTCACTGCTGTTCCACGGAACAGACGATGCACTTGTGCCTTACGCCACCGCCTCACATCATTTTTGCAATGAAGATGCTGAAGGCTACTGGATATTAAACGGATCGTACACCATTGCCGAAAAACTACAACAGCTGGATGTCCCATACTGGTTGCATACAACTTGCGGCGCAGGGCATGAAATACACAGCCAGCCCATTACCGATAATTTTGAAGTAATTGTTGAATTTTGCAACACATTTGTAATAGAAAAAAATGGCGATCAGCGTCATACAATTATCGAGGGGACACAGAAAATTGGAGAGTACGATCGTTTTAGCTTCTGCTCGGAATAAAAGGTGTTGACATTGCAGATATTAATCATCCTCTTCCAGTTCAAAAATTTCATTCACCGACTTTTCAAATATTTTCGAGATTTTAAGGGCCAAAACAGTTGATGGTACATACCTCCCCTTTTCGATTGAATTAATGGTTTGGCGCGAAACACCAATCAATTTAGCCAAATCGTCTTGTGTGAGGTTTTTAATGGCACGTTCTATTTTAAGCCTATTTACCATAAAACACCTTTCTTTTTAATGTTGAGTAGCTAAACGCATAAACTGCGAGAATAATAGTTATCAATGCTCTTGAAGGATAGCTTAACTCATCATCTCCTAATACTAAATTCAAAAAATTAAATAAAATAACGACAACAAAACCACTTACAACGGAATAATAGAAAGCTCTTAAGCGAACTAAATTCGAAAGTTCATCCTCTCGTTTATCTCTGGCAAAACACAACAAAAATAATCCTAAGTTTAAATTGTGATGAGCAATAATTTGCCATACCTCAAGCGATTTTAATCCCCAAACAACTACCATTATCAGTGAGATTCCTACCCAGATATAACCAATAATTTTAAACAGATATGGAAACAATCTTAATGATTGTGTAATCGAATTTTTCTTTTGCCCTTTGACAAGCCAGCTTCCAACACCAAGATAAACCAAGGTCAGTAATGCGTATATTAATTTTTCCATAGCTATTTCGTTACTTTAATAAGTCCATATTTTGTAAAATAAGAATGACTAATTTACTTTCCTATATGACAAATATACTTTACATATATTAAAAGACAAGTTTCCTTTACAATTTTTTACAACATTATTCGAACAGAAGCGAATCCCTACATTATATCATCACATGACTAACCATACATGCGGCAAGTAAAAGATTATTTATGGCTATAAAACGGAAGAAGGAGAGTAAACCTTAGTTCCTTACTGAATTTTATAAAGCTTGTAAATTCAAACATGTTGAACAACATTCAATAAGTTAATACAATATCTGAAATATTGTTGTACTATTGTAGTATTACATTATAGTTTTAATATTTTAGTTCAAGATGATAGATTTCAAATTAGATCCAAAAGCCGGCGTTCCATTTTACCGACAAATTATCGACCAGATAAAATTCGGGATTGCTACAGGAAAACTTAGTGTGGGAGAACAGCTGCCAACAGTACGTGCCCTTGCCGTTGAGTTGAAAGTAAACCTGAATACCGTTTCTAAAGCCTACAAAGAGCTTGAAATCCAAAACATTCTTGAAACGCATCTTGGGTCGGGCACCTTTATTGGCGACACCGATTTAACCATCACTCCAAAACAAAAGCACGACAAATTACACAGCATTTGCCGCGAATTTCTCACAATCGCGTCAAGCTACGGCTTTACCAACGACGACCTCATTGATGAGCTGAAAAATATGAAAAACCACAAAAAACAATAACCTTTAAATTTTAACGTCATGAAATCTGTTTCCAGAAACCTTCGGATGTTCAATCCGATTTCCACTACAATTCTCATTCTTTTACTACTCGGCACCGCAACACTTTATTACGTGCAAAATTTTAACCTTACTTTGACGATTGTTCTGGCAGTAGTTTCGTTTTTAATCGCATCGTCGATACATATTGCCGACCAATGGGAAAAAGCGGTAGTTCTGCGCATGGGAAAATTCACCGGATTACGCGGACCGGGCCTTTTTATTATTATCCCAATAATTGATACGGTTGATAGCTACATCGACCAGCGAATCAGAGTAACTGATTTTAAAGCTGAAGAAACATTAACCAAAGACACTGTTCCTGTAAATGTTGACGCCGTGGTTTACTGGACCGTTTGGGATGTTGAAAAAGCCGCACTGGAAGTTCAGGAATATATACGCGCAGTAAGTTACATTGCTCAAACCGGACTGCGCGAAATTATCGGGAAACATGAATTAGCCGATCTTCTTCAAAACCGCGAAAAGATTGCAGGAGATCTTCAGGTAACACTCGATGAACATACCAATCCGTGGGGAATTACCTGTCAAACCGTCGGAATTAAAGATGTTGTAATTCCGAGAACACTTGCCGATGCCATGAGTAAACAAGCGCAGGCCGAGCGCGAACGTCAGGCACGCGTAATTCTGGGAACTGCAGAAACCGAAATTGCTGTAAAATTTGAAGAAGCCAGTCGGCGATATGTTGACAATCCGGTGGCGCTTCAATTGCGCGGAATGAATATGCTTTTCGAAGGACTCAAAGAAAAAGGATCAATGGTAATCGTTCCCAGCTCTGCGCTGGACTCCATGAATTTGGGGGCAATGGGAGGCCTGGTTTCGCTTGCCAAAAGTAATGAGCAATCATAACTCAATTAACAACAACTAAAATCAAAAAACAATGTCAGTAGCCGATTTACTAAAACAAAACTTTATCGATGGAGGTCCGGGTTTTATGACACTCCATTTCCTGATGTGGATACTTGTAATAGTTCTTACCACGCGTGCCGCTAAAAACATTCGCTCAGCGAATTACGACTTCAGAGAACTGGAAAAAGTAAACACTACAATCCTTTTTATTGGAGGCTTTGGTTTACTTCTTTCCATATTATTTCGAACCACGGGAATGTATAATGCCTTTTCGGTTCTGGAAACTACCAGCGACATTTCGCCAACACTTGTTGCCGGCGGATTAAAAGCTTCATTAGTCGCTCTTTTATACTCATTATTCCTGTTCCTTGTAACAAGTATAATCTGGTTTATTTTCCGACTTAAAATTATCGATAAAAAACTGGCAGCTCAAATGAGTTAGCCTGCCTATCTACAAATTACAATGTTCAAAAAAACCATGAGAATCTTCTCAATTATGGGAAGATTCTTTTTGATTTTGTATCTTGATGGAAATTAATCTTATGGACACAAATCCGCAATTCGAACAACTTGAAAAGGCCTTTTTTCACGATGGATACCAATTAGCCATGAAAGCTGTTGAGGCCAACATGGACGAGAAAGCTTTGCTCCAATCTTTAAAAGAAATGTATGCAGCCATCGACGGATTGATCGATTCATTGTTTGTCTATGCACAGCAACAAAATCAAAGCATCGATTGCAAACGAGGTTGTAGCTGGTGTTGCCACCAACCGGTGTTTGCACTGGATTACGAGTTGGATTACTTAAAGGCCGCTGTAGAGAAATCTTTTGATACTGAAACGATTTTGGACATTCAGGAAAAAGCAAACCAAAAACAAGCTAAAATGGGCACCTTAAAAGGAGATGAATTAATGAATGCCAAGCATCCCTGCCCATTATTAAAAAACAATGCCTGCACAGTGTATGAAGCGCGCCCAATGGCCTGTCGCATTTATCTTTCGTCGGATGTAAAAAGCTGCGTACACTTTTATAACCACCCCGATGATAAAACTACCTACCCTGCCCTTTTGGATTTGCCAATGCGCTTGGGACGAATGATGAACGAAGGATTTAAATCGGCGCTAAAAACCAATGGTATTGAGGCAAAAGAATATCGTATTGAAGAGAAACTAATCTAAACTTCCTCCAACGTAATCCCAGCTTCCTCAAATTTGCATTCCAGTATTTCAGGTGATAACGGCCTACCATTTCTGGTAAGGACTGAAGTAATGCGGCCTTTTACCATTAACTTTTCGTCGGCTTTACGAATTACCTCCTGCAAAAAGACAATGCGCAAACGACCATGTTTACCAATCTTCAAACGAACCAAAAAATCGTCACCGGGGCGTAACGGAAATTTGTATTCCAGCTCGGCTTTTATAACCACTGCGTCAATTCCTTCATCGTGCAATTGTGCAAAGTCGAGACCAACGTGGTTTAAAAATTTATGGCGGGTATGTTCCAGGTAGTTCTGGTAAACAGAATTATTTACAATACCTTGAATATCGCATTCGTAATCGCGCACCTGCATTTCCAATTCAAAGTGATGATTTTCCATTCTTGAAGATTAAGGGCTAAAACCCGGTGTAACATTTTACTAAAAACCCCGGCTTAAAAGCCGGGGCTAAATATTTTTTTCAGACTCCTACTTCACTTGAAAGTCAAACAACTTTTTGTCTTCCAAATACCCTTCCAAA
>DASQBW010000080.1:0-5824 GCA_035635015.1 Draconibacterium sp.
GTAATGTTTAATAAAATAAATAAATATACTTTTCTCATCCTGGCCTTAGTGATTCTGGTTGTAGCAGCCATACTTGAAAATGGTTTGCTCAGGCGAAATCCGGAAACAAAACTGATAGCTGATTTTCAGGCTCGGTTGTACGAGAATGAATCGAAGCTTGAAGATAAACTATCCGAAATAGAACAGATGATTCACAGGGGCGAAGAGGAGGATGATGAGACTTCATTTTTTAGCTCCGAGCAGGGCCTTATTGGAGAAACCGGATTTGGCTTAATGGTTTTTAGAAACGATACACTGTTTTACTGGTCGGACCGGAGTATCGCTTTTTATGAGCAGCTTAAAGACTTACCAGCTACAACCGGATTGGCTAGTTTGCCGAACGGGTATTACCTGGTTGATAGTTTGAACATCGGAGAATTTGAATTAGTTGCTTTTCACCTTATAAAACGCAACTACTCGTACGAAAATAAATACCTGCAGAACAATTTTTTTAAAAGCTATAAACTGCCGAGTGATTATATCGTGCGGACCAAAAGTAATGTAAACGGTTATGATATTGTTAATCTGGAAGGTAAGTATTTGTTTACACTATTACCTTATGGTAACTACTTGTGCACCACAAACCAGCTCTATTTTCCGGGGGCAATTTATTTTGTTGGGTTAATTCTGCTGCTGTTTTATTTCCGTAAAGAATTTGTAAGCAGCGATGCTCAATTCTTTTTAAAACTAGTGACACTTGGAGGTGCATTATTTATCGTTTACTGGATTCACATCATTTTCCAGGTTCCCAAAGTATTTTTTTATTTAAAATTTTTTAGTCCCGATTATTTTGCCATAAACGATTGGTTACCTTCGCTGGGCGACTATTTTTTGTTTGCCCTGTTTTTCCTATTCTGGATATTCAATTTTGCATACGACCTGAAAATTTCTGAATTTCAAAAGGACTCGGGGTTATCGCGAAAAGGAATTTTATTCTTGCTGATGCTTTTTAATGCCGGTTTGTATTTATTGGTCGATCACTTCATTAAAGAACTTATTTACAACTCCACAGTTTCGTTTGCGCTCAACAAGATCATCGATATCACCCCTCAGAGTGTACTTGGAATTTTTTCTGTAAGCCTGCTCTTGCTGGGCGTTGTGTTTTTTACGATAAGAATGAATGAAAAAGCGCTCAGAAGTTTTAAACTAAAACACTTTATAGCGCTTATTCTGGTTATCGTTCTGTTTTTTGCTGCTGTACAATACATTGCTGTTCATAATGTGTCAATTTATGCGCTACTCCTGTTTATTAGCTGTACAATCCTCTCGGCACTGATGAGCAAATATTATTTACGAACGTTTACCTTAAGCTACTTGATTGTATTTATTGCTGTAGTATCAATTTACTCGTTGGTTATTATAAACCGCACAATAAGTAAAAAGGATAAAGAACACCAAAAACTTCTGGCCGTAACGCTGGTGGCGGAACGGGATCCGGCCGCTGAAGTATTTATTTCAGAGATACAAAATCGTCTTGAAACCGATTCGGCTATCCAGAGTTTGTTGTTGCAGGGAAAGCGTGAAGATGCCATTGAATACATCCGTAATTCTTATTTTAATACTTATTTCAGAAAATACCTTTTAAATATTTATATCTGCGATAGTGGTGATAGTTTGATTACACAGCCCGACGATCGTGTTGTACCATGCAGACCATTTATGAATGACCTGATTGATGCACAGGGAATACAAATTCCGGGTACCAATTTTTATTTTATGGATAATATGAATGGGCGAATCTCCTATACCGGTAGTTTCAATTATTTTTCTGCAGATTCCGGCAGGGGAATTACTATTTATATTGACCTGGATTCTGATTTGTTATTTGAAGGTATTGGCTTCCCCGAATTACTGATCGATAAATCAATGGCAAGATCAGATATCTACCGAAAATTTAGTTATGGCAAATATTATGCGGGAGATCTAACCGATAAATATGGTGATTACAATTATATCTATTATGGACATACTTATGTGCAGTCGGACGAAGAATTTTCTTATCTGCGGCAGGATAATTACGAGCACCTGGTTTACCGTACCAACGAACAAAATTATATTGTTGTTACAAGAGAACTTCTAACTACAGTCGATTATCTGATTTCATTCCCCTATTTGTTTGTTTTTTATTTTCTCGTGTTGCTGGCAGTTCTTGCTATTGTTAATAAGTCGATAAAAGGGAGGGAGGTCGTTTTCGATCTTAAATTTAAGATTCAGGCTGCAATCATTTCAATCGTTTTTATATCACTTTTGGTTGTTGCAGGTGTAACCTTGTATTATAATATTAAAGAATACCGGCAAAAACATCAGAACGATTTAAATGAAAAAATGAATTCGATCGCCGAGGAAATTGATATGCGTGTTGCTGATAAAAAGGAAATTACGCCGGAACTGGAAGAGGAGTTGGCGAAGTTATCAAATATATTTCGTACCGACATTAATATTTATGGCGTTAATGGTCAGTTGGTAGCATCTTCTCGATTTGAGATCTTCGACCGGGGGCTGGTTTCATCCCGAATTAATGCCCGGGCAAACTACGAAATTTATCAGAATTACTCCATCAGCTATTTTGAGTTTGAGAATATCGGTAAGTTGTCATACCTGTCGGCATACCGACCCATTATTAATAACAACGGAGATCTCCTTGGGGCGATAAACCTGCCTTATTTTATCCGGCAGGATAAATACAGCCAGGAAATATCGACTTTTATTGTGGCCTTTATCAACCTGTATGTATTGCTGTTTTTGGCCAGTATTATTGCCGCAGTTTTTATTGCCAATCAGATAACCCGTCCACTGGTTGTTATTCAGGAGAACCTGCGAAAAATGGAACTGGGTAAACGTAACGAACCAATTCTTTATAACCGAAAAGATGAAATTGGAAGCCTGGTAAGAGAATACAATAAAAAAGTTGATGAGTTGGCGGTAAGCGCCGAACTGCTAGCACGTTCCGAACGTGAATCGGCTTGGCGCGAAATGGCTAAACAAATTGCTCATGAAATTAAAAATCCCTTAACTCCAATGAAACTGAATATTCAGTATTTACAACGTGCCAAAGGGAAAAACGAAAAATATAATGAATTTCTTGAGCGTGTAACATCAACACTAATCGAACAAATTGATAACCTGTCGAACATTGCCACAGAGTTCTCTAATTTTGCAAAAATACCAACCGCCCGGAACCAGGTATTTTGTTTGGCCGAACAGCTGAAAAAATCAATTGACCTTTATGAAAGGCACGATAAGATTAAAATTGAATTTGATCCGAATGGTTACGAACAACTCGAAGTAAATGCCGATAGAGAGCAGTTATCGCGAGCGCTCATCAACCTGATAAGAAATGCGATTCAAGCGATTCCTCAGGATAGGACAGGAAGGATTAATATTAAATTGGACCGACGTGAGCACATGGCAGTGGTTTCGGTTAGAGATAATGGAGTAGGAATAGATCCTGAATTACAGGATAAACTCTTTAGCCCGAGTTTTACCACTAAAACAAGTGGTATGGGATTAGGACTGTCTATTGTAAAAAATATTGTTGAAAATTTTGCCGGAAAAATATGGTTCGAAACCGAATTGGATAGAGGAACAACATTCTTCTTTGAGATACCGGTATATGTAAAAACAGATAAGCAAGAGCAATAAGAATATGATACCATTAGCATTTAAACAAATAACCGCACGATTGAATACGATTAAATTCCCGGAAATTGACGTTGTAATTGGCATAGGTACAGGAGGCGTTCCTGCTGCAACAATGGTGGCTTATTATTTAAATGCCGAACTTTTAGTAATGACATTGAATTACCGCGATGAAGAAAATAATCCGCGCTACAACGAGCCTAAAGTTTTGGAAAAAGCGCACTGGGATTTAGAAGGGAAACGTATTTTATTGGTAGATGATGTGTCGGTATCGGGAAAAACGATGGAGGCTGCTTTATACCAGCTCGAAGGATTAAATGTAAAAACCTGCGCTATGAAAGGAGAAGCGGATTATGTATTGTTTCCGGAAATTAAAGATTGTGTAAAATGGCCATGGAAACCCTGATTGATCCCAGGATAAAATATTTCAATTATTTAATGGTTTGGTGTTTGCTTGGGATGGTGTCATGTTCCGCTCCAACATCAAAGCAAGATTACCTCGACCGGTTTGAGCGTTTTGTTGAGCAGGTAGAGAATAACCATAAAAAATATGGCGGTAAAGACTGGGAGTGGGCCGACGATAAATTTGAAAAGTATAATTCGGAATGGTACCTCGAATACAGCGACGATTTTACGGTTGAAGATCAGATAAAAATTAAAGGACTGATTATTAAATACCACGCACTAAAAAATAAAGAGAGTATTGGTGATATGCTACGTGATCTGTTTAAAGATGACGTCAATGATATTGGCGATAAAATTGAGAAATACATTGATGAAGATTTTGACGAGGATCTGGATAAAATTATTGATGGTGCCACCGAAATTGGCGATTCTGCCGTTAAAGTACTCGAAGATGTTACCCGAAAACTGGATGAATCTTTTTAAGATCAGACTGTTAATCGAATAAATTGGCAGAAGGCGTCAGCTATTTATGTTCTAATTTCCACCCGATCATTCCACTCTCGCTTTTAAGCATTTCACGAAAAAATACCAGATGAATTAAAAATACACTTTCTATTTTCACTCCCATAAACAGAAAACAATGAAGACAAGCATTATTGTTTGTACTTACAACGAAGAGGAAACTATTTTTAATGTGGTTGCTGCGTGTTGCAAACACAACCCTGAAGCCGAGGTGATTGTGGTTGACGATGGGTCGACCGACGGAACCGAGAATGTTCTGAAAACCCTGGTTCCTCATTATCATTTCGAGTATTTAAAGCTGCCTGAAAACTACGGATAGAGTTATGCAATGGCCTGCGGTGTTGAGTTTGCCAGCAACGAAATTGTATTGTTCATCAATGCCAATCTTGTTCATTTGAGAAAGAATCATTTCACAGCCATGCTAACTCCGATTCAGAATCAGCAGGCTGACATGGTTATTGGCAATCCGGCAAGTTTTACCATTAACTATTGTGCCGATCCTTACGAAACGGCGATGAGTGAAAAAGCTATGCTTAGAGACGATTTGCTCCCTATTTTAAAAGATGTGAAAGAAATATTTTTTGGGGTTGAAGCTTTTTTTACCATTTACTATCAGGCTTTGGGGAAAAGAGTTAGCTACCAGGCGCTACACGATTTGAAGAAGGCGGAGCGTAACGATAACCGTCAAAAGAATGGCGTTCGGCATGATGGAAATAAAGAAATTGCCAACGCACTAATCTCCAATTTCGACCTGATGATGAAGCGCGTACAGAATAAAATCCAGAATTCGCAGAATTACACCCAATCTACCATTTCAAGTGTTCAGTTACAGTTGAACAAGTATATGAAGCACTTGAGAGAGCGAATTACAAGTGTGGAAACTTTTTAAGTGCATTTCAGGGGGGCATTTTATCATTCGGTGCAAAAATCTAAATCTTTAAAAATCAGCTAAATTAATTTTGTTGCGTGATTAGATATAAAACAAAAAAACATCATATGAAATTGAACAACATTTTGTACGTACTGGCAGCCGCTATGGCTGCTTTTACCGGTTGCAAAAGCAGCACAGCAGATGAATCTGTACCCGAAACAATTAAAAATGTAAAGATCGAAACAATTACTAATGGTATAACACAGAATTCGATTACATTGAACGGAAAGGTGAAGGAAAAAAGCCTTACATCGCTTTCTTTTCGTGTTGGTGGCCCATTGTTAAAAC
>DASQBW010000081.1:0-6125 GCA_035635015.1 Draconibacterium sp.
ATCCCCGGCTTCTGTATCGGCTCCAACGGTAAAATAATAATCATCTTCGGTGCTGTCAATTTCTTTTTTCTTTAGGCGGTCGTACCATTTGTTCGAAACGATTCCGTGAATGGAGGGATGTACCCCACTGAAAAGTGTTGCTGTTCCGCTGGCGTAATTCTGTTCGTGCAGTGTAAGTTTTACGTTTTGGCAAACTGCGCCCTGGGTATAAATCTTTTTAAATCCATTGGGCTGAAATTTATCCCAAAAACGCTGAATGTAATCGGGACGCATGTTCTCGATAACAATACCAATTACCACCTGGGGTTTTCCGCTATTAAACTGTTCCTTGTTTTGTGCCTGTGTTTGGCTACCAAGAAACAGAAGAATTAAACCTAAAACTACAACTGCACCTGCCTTCATATTCTAAACTGATTTGAGCAGCCAAAAGTAAACATTTTGAATGCTTTCCACAAAGGATTTTAGCAAAGCAGATAAAAAAACTGTCGCACAAAATATTGTTTGCCAGAAGATTGAGCTAAAAGTCAAAAGATAATGGCCGGAAAACATACAAAAAGATAGGGTAAGCTGCTTTCTATACGGATATCAGCTTGAGCTTTGAGTGTTGAACATCGGTTTTAATGACAACTTGTTTTTAGTAACTCAATTACTTTGGGAATATCAGCAGTGATGGATCGTGCAGAAATTGTTGCACCTGATATAGCAGAAATATCTTTCTTATAATGCAATTCACCGGAAGAATAACCTTCAAACTGTGTCAGCCATTTTCTTGAAGCGATCTCACCGCCATGCTCCGACCGATACTTTAAAATGCATGCTTTGGTGATTGTGAAGTTTTCATCAATTTGTAACAAATAGTCAAAATAATCATAACGTCCTTTGCTTTGGGTAATTAACAGGTAAAAACTTTCACCCGTTTTATTTTCACATAAATATACGGCTACAGGTTCTACTTTTAATTCCGAAGCATCAGTTGTGATTGTTTTTGTTATTATAATTTCTTTATCCTTTAGTGCTTTTTTTGCTGCTTTTAGCGCTTGTTCCTCCGGATAAAAATCATCGGCCCCGGCAACAGTTGTTGCCAGGGAAATGATTAATAATGTTACGATACTAAAAAATTTCATTGTTATTTATTTAAAACCAAATGCCTATTCCTAAATTGAACTGTCCTTTTGATTCGTTTAATGCATTGTCGAATACCTGGTAATCGGCTTTTAACACCGCGTCCGGAGCCAGCCACCAACCAGCTCCAAAAGTAATGTCGGTACGGTCATAGGCTTTATTCTGGGCAAGTCCGCCTGAAGTTTTAGCGTGGGTGTTGTATTTTTCGTAACGAGCAAAAGGTACCAGACGTTGCCCGTTATCGGCGTTGTAAAACAAATCGTAAGCGGTTTCAACATACCAGCCCAGCATTGTACTTCCGAGGTCTTTTCCTGTCAAATCATTGTATTCCGAAGTATTTGAATTTTTTGCCAGGTTAAACTGAGCTTTAGCTTCAAATCCACCATTGTTATAACGTGCATCAAGGCCAAGCATTGAAATACCAATTACAGAAGAATCGGCTTTTGCCACTCCTGCGGCATCATTTTTATCCATTCCGTCATACAACGATGACTGTGATTTCCCATTATACGTGGCTAAACCAAGTTTTAACCCGGGAATACCATAATAATCTATTTTTGCTGAAAGTGTTGGTGAACTCATAAACGATTCTGCGCCTTTTTGGCGTCCTTTTCGGTAGCCATCGGTACCTCGAAATGTTCCGCCGTCATTATAGCCATTAAATCCGTTCATTACGTATAGCTGGTATTTTACAGCAGCGTTGTCTAGTCGTCCGGCAAATCCGAATCCGATTTCGCGCCAGGTAGTTGGAACAATTTTACTGTCGAGATTAGGACGTTCAACACCGTTAAAAGTTGGCGGCTCATGGTACTCATTTACAATGCCCATTGGAACCAACATTAAACCTCCCCTCATGTTTAGCCAGGGTAAAATTTCGTGGTTAATAAATGCCTGTTCAACGAATACCTCTTTAACATGCTCCATTTCCAGCTCGGTAACAAACCTTGTTTTAGGTGTAAACTGGTACGCAAATAACAAAATCAGTCGATGCACGTCAAGTTTGCCGTTGTTGTAAGTGCCGTCATTAACTGGTTGGTTGTAATCGATCTGGGCATAACCACCGATCGACAGTTTTGAATCGGAGCTTAACAGTCTTTCAGCAGAATTATAGAACGTTGCCGGTGTTTCGGTGTTTTGGGCAATTGCTGCCACGGTTGCTATAAAAAGCAAAACAGTAGAGATAGATTTTCTGATCATTTTAAATTGTTTTTTATTTCAGGGACAAAACTATTTAGAACGATTCAGTATAATATCCCAACATGTTGGGATTTTATCAGAAATGCCTTCAAAAGCTAGAACAAATTTTCTTTTGAAATATCTTTTTGGGAAATTATCTTTTGGATGATGGCGTAAATTGTAAGTCCGGGTATTGACTTGATTCCCAGTTTTTCTGTGATGTTTTTTCGATGCGAGATTACTGTGTGTATGCTAATAAATAGCGAATCGGCAATTGCTTTGTTTGTATGCCCTAGTGCGATTAGCTTTAATACTTCTTTTTCACGTGCAGTAAGTTCATCGTCATCACTAAACGATTGATCAGTTTCCAAGAATTGTTTAATATCCCGGATAATCGTTTTGGGCGTTGTATACAAATTATAACAATTATCGAAAGGCGATTTTATAAGGGGTGTGTTTGCTTTTCCGGGACTTATGCCAATCAGCATTAACTCCGATGCTTTGTTTCTTATCCCGGCCAACCATGATGCATCTTCATCAGAGTAGGGAACCAACAACACGAGTTTCGAATGGTAAAGGTTATTGCTGGCATTTAAATCTGATATCTCCGAAAGCGCTATAATATTTACATTTAATGTGTCGTCGATAATTGCCGAAAATCCCTGGCGGATTATTGCTGACGGATGCACTATGATTACCGTTCCTTGCATAAAACCTATATTTGTTTTTGTAAACGGTTAACCTGTGGAATAAGAATGGTATCCTCAATACGTGAATGATCCAGAATATCCTTCTCAAAACGTGAAATCTCGATAAGCAGGGCATTGCAAATCAGTTCATCATAATCAGGATTTATGTATTTAATAATAAGGGTTTTTAGGTCGTCAATTTCAAGGTCTACACTTTTGTGCTCGTCCTCGAAACTAAGCTGTATCTTTTTTTTACGAAGCTGGTCGGGGTGCTCAATTAGGGTAGTAATGTATGGAAAAACTTTTTGTTCTTCGTCGGCAATGTGTTCTAACACCTTTTGTTTGTAGTTCCGAAAAAACTCTTCGGTTATCTGCATTTCGTTGTTGGGGTGCCGGCTACTTTTTTGAAGCTCCTGAAATAGCTTTTCAATACGAGGCAAAGAGTAATTTCGATAATAATTGTGTGTTTTTTTCAGGTAATCGATGATTAAGAGCGGAGAATATTCCAGTAACTTTTCTTCGGGGAAATATTTCGGATTGTGAAAAGTGTTGACAATCAATAGAAAGAAATCAGTATTAATATTATATTGATTGCAGAGTTGCTGAACCGTTTTATTTCGAAACCCGAGTCTTATTCCAAACCTGTGAATTACCGGTAGCAGGTTATGATTGGCAAGAATCAGATTGATCATTTTTTCGTTTTGTACAAATATTTTCATCTTTATTTTGATTACCTATATTCTAACACGGTAAGGCATTTAGGGTTCATTAATGGGAGATGAGTGTGTGTAAGGCACTTATAGTCAACAGGTAGTGTGCCGTTTTGTTTTTTGTGATAATCATTTGTTTTTTAACAATAATATATTTAACTTAGATAGTGTTAAAAAACTAATTAAAAACCAATTTAGGTTGCACCAACTTTATCATAATTGTTGCAACTTGTTAAACCAACTGTCAACAATGACAAAGCACATAAAATCAGACATTATAATTCTACACAATCATTTACTATTTTGACCGAATAGTTAACACGCTCATTGAAAATATGAGATAGTATACTCAGGATCAATCAGGGGGATAATAAATATATGATTGAACTATTAATTATAAGACATCAAAAAAAATATTTCGTGTGAAGGAGGGACAGCATGACCGTCTTTGGAGTTTTTTAATTCCGGAGGCGGTTTTTTATTTTACTTTATCGGTATAATCAATAATCGAAATGGTTACATCGTAAACATGGTCTCCCAGTCGCTCAAGCCCCGAGAAAATATCTTTGTACAAAGTTCCTATTTGATAGGAATATTTTTCGTTTTCTATTTTAGCAACGTGGTCTTTCCGAAGTTTATCTCTATATCGGTTAATTTGTTTTTCAATGGCATCGGCTTCCATGATATCAACCTCGTTATTGTCTTTATTCAGGTTGTCAATCATAATATTCATCGACTTGTCGACCAATTTGATCATCTCCGACACTTTCTCTTTCATCTTTGGAGTCAGCTTTTCATTCTTATCGTTTATACGCAGCAATGCCCGTGCAATATTAAGGCAAGTATCTCCAATGCTTTCGATCTCATCAACAATACGGAGCATTGAGCTAATGCTTTTCGACGATTGTTTGCTCAATACACCTTCAGAAACTTTGGTGAGGTAACTGGCAATAGAAACTTCCATCTGGTCACTTTTGTCTTCGCCAAGTTCAATTTTGTTGAATTGTTTTACAAGTTTGCGCTCGTTTTTCTCCTCGAACATGTTATTTATTCTTCCAAATAACTTTTTTGTTTGCTGCGCATAAACGATGATTTCCTTTTTGGCTTGAAGAAGAGATAATTCGCTGGTATTGAGCAATCCAAATTTAATAAACCTCAGTTTGAACTCTTCTTCATCCTCTTTTTCAGGAACCAATTTCTGAACGACATTTACGAGGTACCGGATAAACCATATTTGAAAGAGGACATTTAAAATATTAAATGAAGTATGGAAAAATGAGAGTGCGATTGGAACAGCGCTTGGATTGTTAAATGCCGAGTTCCCTGACACCGATTGAGTTATCGAATCTACACCGCGTAGGAAAACCGGAAATATGGAAAGTACCCATATCACTCCAATTACATTAAAAAGAAAGTGAATTCTGGCAGCCCGTTTTGCCGATGAGTTGGCAACCATGGCGGCAATATTTGCAGTTATAGTTGTTCCGATATTTTCGCCCAGTACCATAGCTGCCGCGTGGTCGAATTCAATCCAGCCATTGTTGCACATTACAAGTGTTAGTGCCATCGTTGCACTCGATGATTGAATAATTACTGTGAGCAAAGTGCCAATAAGTAGAAAGATCAGGTTCGATCCCATTCCCATTCCTGTAAAGTGTTTCAAAAATTCAAGGATTTCAGGATTCTCACCAATGTTAGGGACACTTGATTTTAAACTTTCCAGTCCTATAAAAAGTAGAGCAAAACCAACCAGTACTTCGCCCCACGATTTGTTTCGAGTCTTTTTGGAGAATACAAGCGGAAAACCAATACCGATGATCGGGAATGCCAGTATACTCATTTTTACTTTAAATCCGAGTATGGATATGATCCAGGCAGTTACTGTGGTTCCAATGTTTGCACCCATTATAACACCTGCAGACTCAGTTAGTGTGAGAAGTCCGGCATTTACAAAACTCACGATCATTACCGTAGTTGCGCTCGACGATTGAATGATGGCGGTAATCGAAAGCCCTGTAATTACGCCCATGAACCGGTTGGAGGTCATGGCTGCCAAAAAGTTGCGAAGCTTGCTGCCCGCTACTTTTTGTAAGGCTTCGCTCATTAATTTCATCCCGTAAAGGAAAAGTCCCAGTGCCCCGATTAAGGTCAGGAAGTCAAGTATCGAATAGTTCATTCTTGGTTTGTTTTACAAAACGAAAGTAGGGATAATCAAAAAAAAATAAGCGAAAATATGACTTGTTTTTAAATGATATTATGGAAAGAATCTTATATGTTATTTAATATCAGATGTTTAGTTGTTTTTATAGTTGAAGATTGTGAATGCTTAAATTGGTAAAATAAAGATGCCTGCAATTTCCGTTATAGAATATTGCAGGCAAAATTTTAAAATTACTGTATCTTGTTATTTTTAATTGCGGCTTGAACA
>DASQBW010000082.1:0-8527 GCA_035635015.1 Draconibacterium sp.
AATTTAAAGCAACAAGCTTACAGGGCAAGGAAATTGCAATGGACAGCTACAAAGGGAAAACGGTTTTAGTGGTTAACACAGCCAGTAAATGTGGATTAACACCACAATTTGAAGGGCTGGAAAAACTTTACAAAGAGTACAAAGACAAAGGATTGGTGATTCTTGGATTTCCGTGCAACCAGTTTGCCAACCAGGAACCCGGCAATGAAAAATCAATTGCTGAAGGCTGCCTGCTAAATTATGGGGTTACCTTCCACATGTTCTCGAAAATCGATGTAAACGGCGAAAATGCCCACCCCATTTACAAATACCTAAAAAAAGAATTAGGTGGGACTTTGGGCAGTAAAATTAAATGGAATTTTACAAAATTTCTAATCAATGCAGAAGGTAATCCGGTAAAACGATTTGCACCAACTACAAAACCCGAAAAATTGGAAGGGCACATTGCAAAACTTTTACAGAATTAAATGGTTTAACAAACTGAATAAGTTTGAGAAGAAATTAATAACCATAAAATTACTTACTAAATGAAAAAATTTATAGCATTTAATACCGTTTTGATTCTACTTGTATTTCATACTGTGCCGTCATTTTCTGCAGTAAAAGCCAAAGATAATGCTAAGCTAAAAACGTTTCACGACTTCGTAGTTAAAGACATTAACGGCAACGATTTCGATCTGAGTCAACTAAAAGGGAAAAAGGTTTTGGTTGTTAACACTGCCAGCAAATGTGGTTTAACTCCCCAATTTGAGCAACTTCAGAAACTTTACGAATCGTTAGACAATGAGAAATTTGAAATTATTGGTTTTCCGGCAAACAATTTTTTGAAACAAGATCCGGGTTCCAATGAAGAGATACTGGAGTTTTGTACTGCTAACTATGGTGTAACGTTCCCCATGATGCAAAAGGTTTCGGTATGCGATTACATCTACACGGCCTTCCCTCTCGACGAGAACAATGCTGAAAAAGTTAGTACCGACGAAATTTACCAATGGCTAACAAAAAAAGAATTAAATGGTGTTGCAGATACTAAAATTGAATGGAATTTTCAAAAGTTTCTGATCGACGAAAATGGAAATCTGCTTGGTCCGTTAGCACCCGCTTTAATGAATGAAATTATGATGCTTAAAGACTGGTTGGAAAATTAAGCCTTTTATGAATGAAGTCGCTGCAGCATATTAGCAGCGACTTCATTTTTTATCTTTGCACAAAATAAATATCATGGAATACGAACAGTTAAAACTCGGCAATCAGCTTTGTTTCCCTATTTATGCGGCATCGCGGCTTATAACTCGCACCTATCAGCCAATGCTCGACGAACTGGGAATTACTTATCCGCAATACCTGGTTTTAATGGTGCTATGGGAACACGATTCCATGCCTGTAAATAAGATTGCCAAAAAGCTCATCCTGAATACCAACACGATTACTCCGCTTCTTAAAAGGATGGAAATTCAGGGAATTGTAAAACGCACCCGTTCGGATGAAGATGAACGAAAAGTTACTGTTAGCCTTACAGATAAAGGAAAGCAATTGCGTACCCTGGCAGTTGAAATACCTGAAAAGCTGGTTGCAAAACTGGATACAGCCAAAATTTCCGTTGAAGAACTGATCGATTTGAGGGATAAACTTAATCGCCTTATCGATTCCATGAACGAGCGATAATTCTGTTACCCCATCAAACTTCTTCTTCATTTCCGTCATACAGTACCGCCCCTTGCGCATAAATTTTCTAAATTCGCATCAAATTCAAATGCGTAAAAATGAATCAGCGTAAACTTCTTTTTCTTGGGTTGATCTTCATTCTTCAAGCCTGCAATACCGACACATCGAAATACATTGCCAATAACGGAACAATTTACGGCACTTACTACAACATTAAATATGAAAGTCCAAAAGGCGATGATTTGCAGGTTGTTATTGATGAAGAGCTGCAACGACTGTCGCATATTTTTTCACATTACGACAAAGAAGCTACAATCACTAAAATAAATAACAATACTCTGGTTGAACTTGAACCTGAATTTGTAACCTGCTTTTCGAAAGCTTTGGAAATCTCTGAAATTACCAATGGCGCTTTTGATATCACTGCCGGACCGTTAATCAATGCATGGGGATTTGGCCCTGAAGACCGGCAAAATATGACAGATGAAAAGGTTGATTCACTAAAGCAAATTTGTGGTTATGAAAAGATCAGCCTCGAAGATGGCAAGGTCTTAAAGGATAACCCGCAAATGACCCTAAATATGAGTGCCATTGCCAAGGGATACACCTGCGATCTTATAGGCGAACTTCTGCAAAAAAAAGGTTGCCAAAATTATATGGTGGATATTGGTGGCGAGGTTGCGGCAAAAGGCGTGAATGACAAAGACAAAGTGTGGACAATTGGTATTCGTGAACCTATTGAAAATCCTTTTGAGAATGAGCTGAGTGCAGCTATAATACTCGATAACCATGCAATGGCAACATCAGGTAATTACCTGAACTTTTATGAAGAAGATGGTAAAAAATATGCGCACACCATCGATCCCATTTCAGGATACCCGGTACAGCATAGTTTGTTAAGCGCCTCGGTAGTAGCCGACGATTGTATGACCGCTGATGCTTTTGCCACTGCTTTTATGGTGCTTGGTAAAGATGCAGGGATTGAAATTGCCCGTCAGGTACCGGGAATGGAAATCTATTTTATTTATGCCGATAGCAATGGCGAAAACCAGGTTTATATGTCGGAAGGTTTTGGCGAGATGCTGAGAAAATAAAAAAGCCGGTTATTTACCGGCTTCTGTATCTGTTATTAGATTCATCTTTTTGAATTGTAATTCCTTTCGGGCCTCGCGCTGCGCAAGTTTATCTTGCGTGGTTGCACAATAAACACCGTTTTTCTTTAAATGCGAATTTCCTCCAACGTGTGTATTCGGGAATTTTCCTCCCTTAAGAAAGACAATCCTCATTGCCATTCCCAACATTGCAATACCCAACAAGGCAACTGCCAATAAAACTACTTTTAAAATTTCCATATTCTGTCCCTTTCAAACTTTGCGTTGCAAAATTACAGTTTTCTGAATAACTAACCCTATCTAAATAACTAATTTAACGTGAAATTGTTGCTGTTCATCTAAAAGTTTAACAGGTTCATAGCTTGTTTTGTACTTTCATAAAAACAAAAAACATTCAAGTCATGGAAAAACACATTAACGTAGTTGCTACACTACAAATTGTCTACAGCATTTTTGGTCTAATTATCGCAGGAGCTATATTTGTTCTATTTCACGTGATCGGCGATTTTTCCAATGATCATGAAGCTGATTTTGTACTTTCAATCATCGCCAGTGTAATCATGGTTATTTCTCTTATAGTTAGCCTGCCGGGAATTCTTGCCGGACTTGGCTTATTCAGGCGCAAGGAATGGGCTCGTATTCTTACTATCATCATTTCAGTATTGAATTTATTTAGTTTCCCTATAGGTACAGGCATTGGTGTTTATTCAATTTGGGCGCTGGTACAACCCGAAAACGCCGAAGCTTTTAAATAAAAAACAATCCCCAAAAACAGGCATCATTTTTCTTATTACTTTTACGTTCGCTTGAATGTAAAAATATGGTTCAATACGAAATTAGAGTTAACGGCCGGGTTCAGGGTGTAGGTTTTCGTTATTATGTGCTGCAACAGGCCAAACTATTACATATTACCGGATGGGTGCGGAATACAGTTGACGGTGGCGTTCTTGTTAAGGCGCAAGGTGAAGAAGCGGCCGTAAAAACGCTTATTGATTACCTTTGGGTTGGGCCTCCCCTCTCCCTTGTAAAAAGTATTCACAAGGCCGAACTTCAACTTATTGAAACTTATTCCGACTTCGAAGTCAGATATTAATAGTTCCCTCTATTCACAAACTTGAATTAAAAAATCTAAACCACACAAAATTGGAAGAGAAAAACGTTCATATGAGCCCGGAACAATTCCGAAAAGAAGGTAAAAAAATCATTGACTGGATTGCTGATTATTACGAACACATTGAAGAATATCCAGTATTGTCGCAGGTAAAACCCGGCGACATTCATAACTCACTGCCGGATGCAGCACCTCAGCAAGGCGAAAGCATCGATGATATGATTAAAGACCTGGATGAGAAAATTATGCCCGGAATTACACACTGGCAATCGCCAAACTTTTTCGCCTACTTTAATGCGAATACTTCCTTTCCGTCAATTTTGGGCGATCTCGTATCGTCTGGACTTGGTGTGCAGGGAATGTTGTGGGCTACCAGTCCGGCAGCTACCGAAGTTGAAACACGGGTACTCGACTGGCTGGCCGAGATGATGGACATGCCTGAACAATTCCTATCAACCTCATCGGGTGGTGGAGTTATACAGGATACAGCTTCAACAGCTGCTTTAACTGCAATTATTACTGCCCGTGAAAGAGTAACAGCATTTAAAACAAACGAAAACGGACTGGATAAAAAGTTGGTTGCTTATGTTTCTTCACAAACGCATTCATCGGTAGAAAAAGGGATAAAAATTGCCGGAATAGGACGAACCAATTTACGATTGATAGACGTAGATAAAAACTGTTCGATGCGAACTGATCTGCTTGAACAACAAATAAAAGAAGACCGTACCAAGGGATTTGTTCCATTTTTTGTTTGCGGAACTATTGGCACAACCTCATCAACTGCAATTGATCCACTACCCGAAATTGGAAAAATCTGCAAGCAGGAAAAGTGCTGGTTTCATATTGATGCAGCGTCGTTGGGGACAGCCATGCTCTGTCCGGAATTCAGGCATTTGGCCGATGGTGTTGAATTAGCTGACAGTTACAGTTTTAATCCACACAAATGGATGTTTACCAATTTTGACTGTAATGTTTTTTGGGTGGCTGATCGCCGCGAATTAATCAATACATTTTCTATTCTGCCTGAATATTTGCGCAACAAAGCCACCGAATCGGGCGAAGTCTTTGATTACCGCGACTGGCATATTCAACTGGGAAGACGTTTCAGAGCATTAAAACTTTGGTTTGTAATTCGCCATTATGGCGTTGAAGGATTGCAGTACCTTATTCGCGAACACGTTCGACTGGCCAATGAATTTGAAAACTGGGTAATCGAATCAAATGATTTTGAAGTAGTTGTTCCGACAACAATGAACATGGTTTGCTTCCGCCATAAATCTGATGATGCGTTTAACCTGAAACTGATGAACACCATTAATGAAGCCGGGAAAATTTTTTTCACCCATACAAAATTAGATGGGCAAGTTGTACTGCGCATAAATATCGGACAAACGCACATCGAAGAAAAACATGTAAAAAATGCCTGGAAAATTATTCAGGATACCGCAAAAACTTTAGATTAGTATAAGAAGAATTTACTTCTGTACTTCCTTCTTATAAAATTTGCAAACTTCAGTTAATCCACATTTATCGCACTTTGGTTTACGGGCCAAACAAGTGTATCGTCCGTGTAAAATCAGCCAGTGATGTGCTTTTGGCACCAGTTCTTCGGGAATATATTTCATAAGCTGCTGTTCGGTATCCAAAGGCGTTTTTGCATTTGTGCTTAAACCAATTCTGGCAGCCACTCTAAAAACATGGGTATCAACAGCCAACGCAGGTTTATTATAAACCACAGAAGCAATAACATTTGCCGTCTTTCGTCCTACGCCGGGAAGTTTTTGCAGCTCGTCAACATCGCTCGGAACTTCTCCGTCAAATAACTCGATAAGCTTTTGCGCCATTCCAACCAAGTGCTTGGCTTTATTATTCGGATACGAGCAACTTCTGATGTAATCGAAAACTTCTGCAGGTTCCACCTCTGCCATTTTGTACGGTGTCGGGAATCGCTTCAATAATTCAGGAGTAATTTGATTTACCCGTTTATCGGTGCACTGAGCCGACAAAACCACAGCCACAATCAGCTCAAACGGATTTCCGTAATCCAGCTCTGTTTCCGCAATTGGCATTGTTTTCTCAAAATAATCTATAATATATTCAAAGAGTTCTTTCTTTCTCATCTTTCCAATTTTTTCAAAAATAACTGTTTTTTTACTCATCAGGTGTAACAAAAAGTATTAAATGCTTTCGCATTAAATGGATTGTTGAAATAAGGTTTTTGCTTTCCTGAAATGGTTCTAAGTAATAATTTAACGGCAAAATAAGTAACTGGTTTAAGCCGGTTATTTTCATCTCTTTAGGTTATTAATATCAAATCGTGAATAAAAAACACCTACAAATTGGCACTGAACCTAAAAATCAAGCAGATAAATTTTATTTTTGTTTGAAATTGTGAAGGAGGAATCGTTTTGAAGAGAAGAATTTATTTTGTTGTTGCGGTAGTTGGGTTGGCAATTTTGGCTTTCAAATTACAGTCGTTTGTTGGAACAAAAAAGGCAGAAGCACAAGCCCCGCCAGAGGTAGCAGTTGTTGAACCCGAGTATAACCCCGTTGTAGAGATAGAAAATACACTTGCACATTTCGATAGTTTATTGGAACAAAATTTAAAAGAATCAGGTACCGTTGGAGCTGCAGCTGTAATTACCTACAAAGGAAAAATTGCCCTGCTGAAATGTTTTGGTGTTCGAAAAGCCGGAGAAAAAAATCCGGTAAACGAAAATACTGTTTTCCGCCTTGCTTCGGTATCAAAATCGGTAACAGGTGTTTTAGCAGGAATCCTTGATGAAGAGAACGTTGTTAAGCTGGATGACCGGATTATTGATTACCTCCCCTATTTTAAACTAAAAAACGAAGAATACACCAACCAACTTACTGTCCGACACTTGCTTAGCCACACTTCCGGCCTGGTCCCCCACGCTTATGATCTGATGGTTGAAGATAAAGTTCCACTCGAAAAAATTATAGAACGTCTTAAAGATGTTGATCCTTCCGCACCTCCCGGACAAGTATACGGCTATCAGAATGTACTTTACAGCATTTATGATCCGGTCACAAAGGCTAAAACGCATAAAAGTTTTGAATCGATAATAAAAGAAAAGGTGTTTGAGCCCTTTGGAATGACGGATGCATCAGTAAACTTTGAAGCCTTTAAAAACAACATTAACAAAGCCTATCCACATTATAACCGCGGCCATAACAGGTATAGTCCTATGAAATTGAATGACCGGTATTATTTAACCGCCCCGGCAGCCGGTGTTAATGCCAGTATTTCCGATCTTGGAAATTTCCTGTGTACTTTAACGGATGACAATTCCGAGCTATTCGATACTAAAGCTCGGCAAACCGTTTTTACACCACAGGTAAACTCACCACTTGGACGAACCTATTTCAGAAGCTGGGGACGTGATGTAAAATCTAAACGTTATTCAATAGGCTGGCGCATTGTCGATTATAAAGGCCGGGAAGTTGCATATCATGCAGGATACGTTTTGGGATACAAGGCCGAAATAGCGCTGTGCGATGAAGAAGATATCGGCATTGCCATTTTGAGTAATTCTCCAAACAGTGCCACAGCAAAAAATATTCCCACGTTTTTAAACATGCTGTTCGACTACAAAGACAGTATGGCCCAAAAAGAAAAAGAGGATAACGAAAATAACTCTCCTCAAAACAAATCGTAATAATGAAACCATTTTTACAAGCCGAAAACCTCTCGAAACGTTGGGGAGAGTTAATGCTATTCGAAAATATTTCGTTTACTATTTTTGAAGGTGCTAAAGTTGCACTAATCGCAAAAAACGGAACGGGTAAGTCCTCCCTGCTCGATCTGCTGGCCGGAAAAGATTCGCCCGAAGAAGGTGTAATCACACTCACCAACGACGTAAAAATGGGTTATTTCGAGCAAATCCCTGTCCTAAATCCTAATAACACGGTTATTGAAGAAATTTTTGAAAGCGACAATGATAAGATTAAAACTGTTAAAGCTTTTGAGCTCGCAGTTTCCCAAAACAAGCAGGATGAAATTACGGCAATTTCTGCTAAAATGGACGAGCTGAATGCATGGGCCATTGAAGTGGAAATTAAGCAGATACTAACAGAGCTGAAGATCAATTTCCTGGAACAAAGAGTTCGCGAACTTTCGGGAGGGCAGCAAAAAAGACTGGCTCTTGCAAAAGTGCTGATCAACCAACCCGATTTGGTGATCCTTGACGAACCTACCAACCACCTCGATCTGGAAATGATTGAATGGCTTGAAGTATATCTCGAGAAAACAAAATCCACACTTTTGATGGTAACACACGACCGCTATTTTCTCGATCGTGTTTGTAACGAGATCATCGAAATGGAGGACAATCAGATTTACCGTTACCAGGGCAATTATTCGTATTTCCTGGAAAAACGCGATGAGCGAATTGCCATGCAACAAGCCAGCATTACCAAGGCAAAAAACCTGATGCGCACCGAAATTGAATGGATGCGCCGCATGCCAAAAGCAAGAAGCCACAAAGCAAAATACCGCGTTGATGCGTTTCAGGATTTGAAAGACAAAGCCACGCAAAATATTCGCGAAGACAAAGTGGAAATGAACGTAAAATCGGCACGACTGGGAAAAAAGATTGTCGAGTTGGAGCATGTT
>DASQBW010000083.1:0-9934 GCA_035635015.1 Draconibacterium sp.
CATCGGGGAATTTTAACATCGGAATTTCCAGCTTTACCAGGTCAGCTGTCCGGTTTTCCATATCGGTTAAAAGTGTTGCACTAAACCACAGGGCACCAAAAATCATTTCATCGTCTTTGGTTTTTACCGAAACAGCCATACGCCCATCGAGCATATTTCCGTTCAGCGACTCGAGTTGTGGCTGATATAAGGTAATTACATTTCCAGTAGCCTCAATTTCGCGAGGCCAAACAAGCTTTTCTTCGCTGTTTGCCGCAAAAGCGGTAAGCGTAGCCAGAAAAAGGCAAATAAGCCGTAAAGTCTTCATAATATAAATAATTTGTTTCTAGTCTTGTAAACGAATAATTAACCCGGCCCCCATGTCCCAATGAACAATGGGCACGTTAAAACTCACTCCGCCGGAACATCCACTTCCTCCGGTTCCTACACCACACCAAAAACCGGCTCCATCAAACTCGAGCGGTAACATCAGGTTGGTGAACAATCGCAGACCAACCCTATCAGAAAGAAATAGCTTGGCGCCCGCTCCTATTCCTCCGGAGAAAAGCCATAATCGTTCGTCGCCACCCGACTTTTGCGCATAACGCGTTGTACCAAGACTTACCTTGGTAAACGGAACAATCTTACCAATACCAAATTCACGAAGCATTCCAACCTGGTAGTGCTCAACTGCCATATCAGCCGTTCTTAAAAAACCACTGCCTTTGGTATCGTTTCGTTCGTAACTCAATTCTACATACATCATATCATCAAACTGCACACTTAATAATCCGCCGTAAAGTGCACTGTTCTCCACATCTAGATACCGGCCATAGTTGTCTACTTTCCCGGCAACTGTATAACCAAATATTGGTGTTAACTCAATACGCTGAGCAAAAAGAGCCAATCCGGAAAACAGGAAAAGCATTGTAACAAAGGTTTTTCTCATGATAAGAAATAATTGATTATGTTTGATAAAATCACAACACAAAAGTTCGGGCTTTTAATCCTGAATAACAAATAAAATTACCCGCATCCGCCATAAACAAAAGTTCTTTTTACAGGTTAGCAGGCATTGCTGTTCATTGGTTTTATTCCTATCTTGTAATCATCTTGCAATACCGAACAATCGTTGAAAAAACTGATTAATGAAGAAAATACTGATTATAAGCGCATTTCTGTTTTGTTCACATATGTCAGATTCACAAGTACTTATTTCCTTGCTGCTGGGCGACAAGCTAAACTCACCGAATATCGAATTCGGGCTTGAAGGTGGATTAGACTTCACAAACGTTAATGGATTCGACAACAACGGTAACCTCCACTCTTTTAATCTTGGATTTTATTTCGACTTCCGAATGAAAGACAACTGGTTTTTACACACCGGGGTTCAAGGAATTTCCAGCCTTGGAATGCGAGAACTTTCAGGTTCTGATCTTGAATTTCTGGAAGCTGAAACTTACGATGTAGAAGGCAAATACAACCAAAAAGTGACTGCTTTTATGGTGCCGATTCTGGCCAACTATAAATTCGACAATCACATATACGTGGAAGCGGGTCCACAACTCGGTTGGATGTACAACGGATGGGTAGCTTTTTCATCGGACGAAGACAATAAAGACATTAATATTAAAGACTACAATAAAGAATTGTTGAACTGGTTTAACGCCGGAATAGCCGTTGGAGCCGGATACAAACTTGTAAAAGGCACGGGCTGGAACATTGGAGTTCGCTATTACCAAGGCCTTACCGATGTATTCAAAGACCGCTCATCAAGTCTTCATCACTCGGTGCTTTTAAAAGTAAATGTTCCGATTGGAGTGGCTAAAGCAGCCGAATAAAATTCAGTTCAGAACTATTCTACTATTGTTTCAAAACTCCCGATTTCAGCAAGGTTTTTACCATTGAATACGCATGATCTTTTGCTCCCGATTCGTACGAAACCGGATCGATCAGTTCTGATTGCCCCGACCAAATTATGGCATCTTCTTTTGTTGTTGCTGACGTATCGAACAAACGCGACTCGATAACAAAAGAAGTTTCCTGGCGGTAATATCCCGGCCGGTACGCATAGCCATAACCGTAATAAATGTGCCGCGGATAAAAAAACGGATAGGGACGATAGAAACTGTCGTAATCATACACTTCCTGCGACTTTACATCAACAAGGCTTGATACAATTACCGCGTCGTAATCTGATGCTTTTATCTTCGACTCGATTCCCTCTTCGCTAAGTTTGTCGATACTAACAACTGGTGGAAATAATTTCAAACTGTTCTCTGCCTGAAATCCTTCTTCCTCTAGTGCTTTAACAATCGTGTTTTCAAATGTTGTACGGGCTTCCATGTTTTGCGAAATGGCCAAAACCAAAATATTATCAAAACTTTGTGCGGTGTAGCTCTCTTTTGTCCAGGTATATTTCATTGTTGGAACACACGCCGAAAACAATAAGGTTACCAGTGTTGCAATAATCCATTTCTTTCTCATCATTCAATATTTTTTATTTAGGAAATAAGAAAACGAGTACTGTACGTACACCAAATTTAGATTTGGCAGCATCAGGAGCTCCAAGGTTAAATCTGGGGCCAATAGCAAACTGCACCTTCTGTTTTCCCATGGAAGTAACAGCAGAAAAAATGGGATTCAGCCATACATTGGTTGTTTCGGCTTTCCAGTTTTGCGTAAGTTCCATGTTGGCACCAATTCCGGCACCGGATTTCCAGTTATAGGTAAAAAAGGGTTGCAGAAACATGTTGCTTACATCCCCGTCAAAACTCCATATTTGGTTAACAAGTGCTCCCAATGTCATTCCGTTGGTTTGATAAAGTGCCACTGCGGTAGGTCCAACCCCGAATTTATCAGCCGAAAAAGCATCAGAGCCGGTTGGGAGCAAAAGCACAGGACCTGCCCCCCAGGTTATATTCGAAACCTTTGGGCTGATAAAACCACTAACTACTGCATCGCCGAGGCCACTCTGGCTGGTACCAGCTCCTGTTATACTATATTGCGTATTTATCGGTAAAATAACACGGGTTATAAGGTTCAGATTTTCGGAGAGCGATAACGGAATTACCGGTTGAATATTTAAGGTATTTCGAGTACCCTTAAATTCTCCTATTCCTACATCCATGTTATTTTGAAATGGAAGACTAATCAGGCTGGCAATCGGGTTCGACAATTTTTTTGCCAGTTCTGCAGCATCGCTTTCTGCCTGCTCCTGTCCTGAAACAAGGTTCGGGCAAGAAACAATTAAAGCAAGAAACAGTACTATAAAAATTCTGTTAAATCGTTTCATTCTGTTATTTTTAATGAGTTCCTAATAAAATTCATTCCATCGGACATTTTCACATGCATCTTCTTAATCTTCGCCATTCTCTAAATGCAGGTAGTTTTAATTTTTGAAACATCCCGCTCTTTACTGGTTATTGTAATTTTATTTTTATCTGCTTAAAAAGAATTAAGCTTTCTACCTGGTTTGTCCAATCATCTCCAAGCTATGCTATTGAATTATCCTCTTGGGGTAAATATTTTACATGCTTGTTTCATATCAACTGTTTTTCAATTATTATCCAAATGTTTAATCTACCTTTTTCAACACTACCAGAACTTCGCCTTTTTCGTCCAACAGCATAAGTTTGAGGTTGGCAATTTTATAACTTCGAACCTGTGGAATTACTTTATTGAATTTATCGGCAAAGGTCATATCGAGACACATTTTGCGGGTACCTGCCAGCGGGCCGAATTCCAATTCGGTATTGGTTAAAGTTTTTATGCTTCCAGTAAAATTATTACACCCATCACTTCCCATCGCCTTCATCTCGGCACTGTTTATTTCAAGTCGTGGAGCTTTTTCTGCATCGCTTACTGCTTCGCCGTCAATAATTTCGGCTACCCAAATGTCATTCAGCAACACTTTTGCTTCGGTGGCTTTGGTAAACTCCAGCAACACAGTTCCTGCTTCATCAGTAAATATTAAGTTGTTATCTTTCAACTCGTATTGTTTTATGGCCAGTAGCGCCTCGTTAAAAGCTTTCGAAATGCTTATGTCAGGGCACATTTTTTGCGTGCCGGAAATGGCTCCGAATTCAATTGTATTTTCACCGATTTCAGTAATTTGCCCGGTAAAATTATTACAGTTATCAATGCCGCGAATTTGCATGTCGCGAATATTAATCAGCAAATTTGGGAGTACTCCGGCTCCGCGCGAGCGTGGCAATTTAATCACCGATCCATTCATTTTAAGTGCTTCCCAGCTTCCGTCCAAAGCCAGTTTGGCATCTTCCTTTTTCTCCAGCACTTCCACCAAAGTGTATTTAATCGACGAAGCATCGGCGGGCACATTTTCCAGCTGCTCCTCTTTTACTTTTAACTTGTAGATAAATCCGGGTTCGTATTTAAAACCTTCAATTTTTGAATAGAAGTTGGTCCACTTTCCGGGTTCAGGAGTTTCTCCTTTTTGAACCAACATACATTTCATCGGTCCCACTCCAACACAATCAACTTTGTAACTGTTCACCCAAAAGGTTGTGTATTCGGACTGGGAGGAACACGATGCTAATAAAACAATTGTAATTACTATCCAGATCTTCATTTTACTTATTTGATGATGTTAACTATTGGATCAATAAGTTCGGAAAAATATTCCAGACTAACATAAAATTTTAACGAAATGAGCTAAACTAGTTCGTACTAAAAATCTCCTTAAAATCATCTTTCATACTCACGACATGCCAGCCTTTTTCAGGCGCATGTTCAACGGTATTTTCGGTGCCGTGCATGTAGCTGTATTCGCGTGCTTCGTCGTCGTGATGTACCAGAATCGCCATTGATGGTCCCTCGCCCGAAAGTGCGTATTCCATCATTTGGTAATCGCCATCGCTGTTTCCGGCGGCAAAAATAGGCTTGCGGCCAATATGCAGTTCAATGTTGGTTGGTTTCACGGCTTTATCGTTATTTGAATTTAGTTGAGCTGTACGTACCAAATATGTTCCGCTTTCATCCGAAACGTACTTCAGCAAAACGCTGCTACCCACCACATTCTCCTTGGGAATGTTGTAAATTTCTTCGGAAATTGTGCGCACCGAAGTAATCTCGCCACCGGTTACGATGTATACTTTAAAATCGTTCGCTTGCAGGTAATGAACCAACTGAACCATTGGCGAGTAGATCAGCTCTTTTAAAGGCCGCTTGTATTTTCGATGTTGAATTTCAGAGAGTGTTTTATAACAAAAGTCTTTATAATCTTCCTCTTTCATTCCTGCCTGAGCACTAAAAATTTTGCCTATTATTTCTGCCGTACTATAATCGTTTAAAACGGATAGATTGTCGCAGGCCAACCCGCTAAAGAATTTATCTTCTTCCCATTCAGGATGCCTCGGATATTCATTTTTTACATAGGCGATCTCCAGTTCAACAGGAATGTAAAGCGGCTTTTCGCACCACAACGTACCATCGTTATCGAACACTGCGATACGGTCCTCAACCGAAACATAAGTGACTGAACTTTCATTGGTAACATCCGATATAAATTTTATTATTGATTCTTTCACAATGCCATCTTTCCACAGCGATAATACTTGCGACTTTGAAGATTCCTTATTTGATATTGTACACTGTGTAAAGAATATTACGGTCAGAAAAAAGAAGAAGTATCTGCGATTCATTCTGTTTTATTTAAGTATTCAAAATTTGATTATAATTTTAGAAGTTCGGAATAATTATGCAAAGTCAAGAATATATTTTTTGGTTTTCTGCAAAAAAAATGGTACTCTCCCTTACGAAACATTTTGTTTCTGCACCTTTTTGAGCATTCGCCTTTTTTATTGATTGCAATAAAATCTACTCAATATCAAACGTTAAAAGTCTTATGCATACCATAAAAATCAGCAAAATAGCAGACATAAAACAATCTATTGATCAGGCATATATCATTTAAAAAAAGATTATGACAAAAAAAGAAAATGCTCCTCACAAAGGAGAAGCACACCTGGTAAGCAACAACAAATATTTTGATGTAGACGGACCAGTTTTTTGGCCGGCGGCAATACTGATCGTTCTTTTTATTGCGGTTACATTAATTGTTGGGCAACCCATGAACAAAGTCTTCTCCACCATTCAAACTTCAATTTCGGATTATGGCGGCTGGTTTTTTGTGGTTTCCGTAAATATATTCCTCTTTTTTGTTCTCTTTATTGCTTTTAGCAAGTTCGGAAAAATAAGGCTGGGAGGTGCCAAGGCAAAACCCGAATTCTCGAAAGCAGCCTGGTTTGCCATGCTGTTTAGTGCGGGTATGGGTATTGGTATTTTATTCTGGAGTGTTGGCGAACCCATTAACCACTTTATTCATCCTCCGAGCGGCGAAGCCCGAACAGTGGAAGCCGCCCGCATGTCGCTCGAAATTACCTTTCTTCACTGGGGACTGCACGCCTGGGGAATATACGCTTTGGTAGGAATGTCGCTGGCATTTTTTACTTTCAACAAGAAATTACCACTTACCATTAGTTCTATTTTTTACCCGCTTTTGGGAAGAAAAATCTACGGCCCGTGGGGAAAAGCAATTAATGTGCTGGCTGTGGTTGCAACACTTTTTGGTTTGGCAACATCGCTCGGAATGGGCGTTCAGCAGGTAAGTGCCGGTTTGGCTCACCTTTTTAATATGCCCGACACCATTACTTCGCAGGTAATTCTGATTACCCTCATCACTTTTGCCGCAACAGGATCGGTAATTGCCGGATTAAGTAGCGGTGTAAAACGTTTAAGTGAACTAAATATGATCATTGCAGCCGTATTTCTGCTTTTTATGATCATTGTGGGACCAACCCTATTTATTTTCGATTCGTTTATCCAGAACCTTGGAGGCTACGTACAGAAGTTTTTCGAACTATCTACATGGACAGAAACCTACCAACAATCGGACTGGCAAAACGACTGGACCGTTTTCTATTGGGCCTGGTGGATAAGCTGGTCGCCATTTGTTGGAATGTTTATCGCCCGTATTTCACGCGGACGAACATTAAAAGAGTTTGTTTTGGGCGTATTGATTGTACCAACCCTCATAACATTTTTATGGCTTTCGACCTTTGGAGGAAGTGCCATGTTTCTCGAGCTTAATTCAATAGCCGATGTTGCCAGTGCAGTAACCGATAATGTTGCCACATCGTTGTATGTTTTGTTGGAACAATTTCCAATATCAACCGTAACTTCAACGGTTGGAGTGATTTTGGTAACCAGCTTTTTTATTACCTCATCCGACTCGGGTTCGTTGGTGGTCGACTCATTAACGGCCGGCGGGAAACTGGATGCCCCGGTTCCTCAACGTATTTTTTGGGCATTAACAGAGGGAGCCGTTGCCGCAGTGTTATTAGTTGGCGGCGGACTGGGAGCTTTGCAAACAGCTGCAATATCAACCGGATTGCCATTTGCCATTATACTGCTGTTTTTGGTTTGGAGCCTGATAAAAGGATTGCGTGCCGAACACCGCGATTTAATGGAAGTTAAACGCGAAAGAGAACACAAAGAATACCTGGAAACGATTTCAAAAATGTTGCAAAAACGCGGCAAAATGCAAGTGGCGCCAAAACCGCAAGAAAATAAAGACAATTCATAACCCTTTAAAAAGTATAAACATGTATCGATTAAATCACATTCTGGTGTGCCTCGACCTTACCGAGATGGACGATTCGCTTATTCGTTATGCCGGACTTCTGGTGAATAAAATTAAACCGGATAGTATAACTTTCCTGCATGTAATGCGCCCCATAGATATTCCAAAAGAAATACTGGAAGCTTATCCGGAACTGGACGAACCTGTGCCTGAAATTATCCGCGAGGAACTGCAGGAAAAGATCAACGAGCAGTACAATCCTCCGTCCGACGTTAAAGTTAAGGTGGCTGTAAAAGAGGGTTATACCAATGAAACCATAGTTAAGTTCAGCCAGGAAAACCATATAACACTTACTTTAATGGGTAAGAAAATGGGCTATGAAGGAAATGGAAGTGTTGTACGAAAAGTAATTGGCATCATTCCCTCGTCGGTATTACTGGTTTCCGAATCGGTTCACGACCGCATTGAAAACCTTTTGGTGCGAATGGATTTTACAAAAGCCAGTGAAATGGCGCTGCAAATGGCTTTCCGCTTAAAAGAGCTAACCGGTGCAAATGTGGCTTGTCATCATACCCACAAATTGCCTGTTGGTTATTTCCCTCAGGTTGACCTTGAGAAAGATGAAAAACTGAGTAAATACGTCGAGAAAATCAGCATCAAAGAGTTTACTAAATTCAAAAAGCAGTACAAACATGAAGCTGATGAAATTGAGTTCTCCTACTCGGTTGATGCCGAAAATGAAGAAGACCAGATTTTGTACCGAAAAGCGCTGAATACCGGTGCCGACATGATTGTAATTGGCTCCTCGTTAAAATCAGGACTGGCTGATATTCTGATCGATACAACATCTGAAAAGCTGGCTGAATCGGATAAAAACATTCCCGTACTTATTGTTAACGACAGGAGTAAAGCAATCGTTTTTCTAAAAAGATTATTCCAATAAACTACTATGAAAATGACACAATATTTTTCAAAAACATCAGCACTGATCATCTTGCTCGCCATTTTTGCCTCATGTAAAACGGGCACCAAACCGGAAGATGAGCGTTCGCTTAAAATTGTATATACCGATTGGTCGGAGAGTGTTGCCATCACCTACTTGTCGTCTGTTTTACTCGAAGAACACATGGATTACAAGGTTACGCTAAAAATGACCGATGTGGAAGAGGCCTACCGCGAAGTGGCTAACAACGAAGCCGACGTTTTTACCGACGCCTGGTTGCCCGAAACGCATAAACACTATTTCGACCAACACAAGGAAAACCTGGAAATGCTGGGAATTACCTATCCCGAAGCCCGCATCGGGCTTGTTGTTCCGGATTACAGCGAGCTACAGTCGGTTGCCGACCTGAAAAACTATACGCACCCGATTGTTGGAATTGATGCCGGTGCAGGAGTAATGCAAAAGGCACAAACAGCCATTAACAAATATGCCCCGGCAAAAGCCCTGCTTGCACTTTCAGAAGAAGAAATGGTAGAACAGCTGGCCGATTCCATTCAGCGACGAAAAGACATTGTGGTAACCGGCTGGGAACCTCACTGGATATTTGCACGTTACGATGTTCGTTTTTTGGATGATCCGGATAATATTTTCGGGCAGAAAGAAAACATTTACACTGTTGCCACTAAAAACCTCGAAGAAGAGCACCCCAATGCGGTACGTTTCTTCGAGCGTATGCAGTTAACGGAAAGACAGTTAAATAGTCTGGTTTATGAAATCAGGGTAAGCGAAGATCCTGTGGAAGGCGTTAAAAAATGGATGGAACAAAACGAATTTGTGGTTAACCAATGGATGAGTAACCTTACCAAAGAGCGTAAAAAGATTTATTGATCAGGTTAATTATTCATCTTTTACGCACCTGAATCCGGCGTGGCTCATTCCGGTGTTTATTTCGCCGGGCATGCGGGCGGCCACGCGATAACTCGAGCAATAACTGTCGTTACACAAAAATGAACCTCCCCGAATAGTTTTTCGTTTGTCGTAAGGATTTCGTGCATCGTTACTTTTTTCCGGTCCTTTCGGATCGGTAGTAACTTTATTGGTTGGCAAACTTTTGTAGTAATCCATATCGTACCAATCGGCAGTCCACTCCCAAACATTACCGGCCATATCGTAAAGTTTATACGGATTAGCAAGGTACGATTTTACCGGTGCTGTGCTGTAAAATCCATCTTTTTGCGTATTCATATTCGGAAAGTTCCCGTTCCACGAATTGGCTTTTGGCGAGCCGTCTTCAATGTGTTCGTTTCCCCACGGGTAAATATTGTTTTCCAATCCGCCACGTGCCGCAAATTCCCACTCTGCCTCGGTTGGCAAACGTCTTCCAGCCCATTTGCAGTAAGCCATTGCAT
>DASQBW010000084.1:0-7133 GCA_035635015.1 Draconibacterium sp.
GTACATACCGCCGCTAACAGAATTGCAAATGTTAAAATTGCACCTTTGTTTTGCATTTTAGTTAAATTTAAATGTTATTGTTATTTTTTTAATTGATTGAATTCAAGCTAATTCAGATACAAAATACCTGAGTTCCCTTTAACGATAAAAAGGAATAACTATCAGCCAATGGAATCTTCGTCGGGAGAAAAAACGTGATTCTGAAAAACCAGGTAGTGATACGATGAAATCAGAGGTGTAGTTTGTGTAACAACCTCAGCTTTTAATACCTGGTAATTTCGAATGGAATAATAATGACGTAAAAATTTGTCGTGTAATTTAACCTGAAGCTGGCGTGAAGACACCTTTTCTTCAAAAGTTTTAACCGTATTCGGTGTAGTTTGGGTGATCAGGTAAACTATACCCTGATCGTTGTTCTCTTCCTGCGATTCAGCATGAATTTTCTCCACCTCTTCAGGATGATTTCCAAAATAAACATCAAGAACAAATGCAGCAGCAATAACAGCAACAAAAGCAGCCAGTCGTGCAATCGATTTTCTTGTAATATTTATTTTTATTTTCATTCCCGGACTATGCCTGTTTTTTAACGGTTTATAACAAAATATTGTAAATTTTTCAGAAGCAAACGGCCTCAGTATTTTTTACAATTGCTTTAACGCATTATTTTTAAGCGGAGCAAATATACCGAAATACTTGAGGTTTCCAAAGACGACACCTGTTATTTTAGAGTATTTCGTTTAACACCAATAGTTTATGACCAATGTATTTGTATACGGATCGCTGCTTTTCCCTGAAATTGCTGAAGGTTTGTGTCAGCAAAAACTCCGTAGTGAAGATGCCGTTTTAAATGGTTTTATGCGCTTTGCTTTAAAAGGAGCCGATTATCCGGCAATTATTGCGCAGAATAACTCAACAGTAAAAGGTAAAGTATTGCTCAGTCTCAACGAAAAAGCTATTGAGCTGCTTACTTTCTACGAAGGTGATGAATATGAACCGGTGCCTGTTAAAGTTGAAACCGGCTCAGGAATTATTAATGCCATTGCTTTTGTTTGGATAGCCGGAAATGAATTCATTGAAAACTTTGACTGGGATAAGGAGCAATTTGAATTGGAATCGCTGGAATTATATCGTGATGAAGTAGTACCGGCAACTCTAACTGAATTTAAACGGACCTTTTTATAATTGTTTCAATTTAAGCAGCTTTCGTTTATAATCGATAACCGCATTATATTCCAACAAAAAGTCGCTCCCCAGTAAACCACATATTTTGTAATCGGTAATTTTTGAATAAAGACTGTTTATTGGATCCATATCCAGCAAGGCCACTTTCATTTTTTCGATTCTAAGTTTCCCAAAATATATGGTATTTAAAATGCCAAGCGAAGTATTTAACGGCACTTCATTCATATTCGCTGCGTGAAGCTCCTCTTTTTCTTCGTGAACGACTGAAATAAACTCATTAAGGTTTTTATCAAATACCGATTTTGAAGCACCGGTATCAATCACCCAGTACCCCTTTTCACCACCTTTAAGTTGCGATGGCAAAATCAGATGATAATTCAAGGATTCCATCTCTATAATGTCGATGGGTATTTTCGTTCGCATGGATTCAAAATTAAAACAAATTGACATAAAAAAGGCTCGCAAAAACTGCGAGCCCCTTTATCTGTTAAAAATTCATTCGAATTATAGTAAGGCGTTCACTTTTGAAACACCTTCGGCACTTGCTGTCAGTTTTTCTTTTTCTGCATCAGAAAGTTCAATCTCAACAATCTTTTCGATACCGTTTTTACCGATAACACAAGGAACACCAATCGAGATATCGCTTAAGCCAAACTCACCTTCGAGTAAAGCTGAACAAGGGAACATTTTTTTAGAATCCAAAGCAATAGCACGAACCAGTTCAGACACTGCTGCACCCGGAGCGTACCAGGCACTTGTTCCTAAAAGTTTTGTAAGAGTAGCACCGCCAACTTTTGTAGCTTCAACTACCTCTGCTTGTTTTTCTTCGCTTAAAAATTCGGTAACAGGAACACTATTACGAACGGCTTTTCCAATTAACGGAACCATACCGGTATCGCTATGTCCACCAATTACCATAGCCGAGATGTCTGACTGCGGACAATCGAGAGCTTCAGCCAGTCTGTATTTAAAGCGGGCACTGTCTAAAGCACCACCCATACCAATAATTCTGTTTTTAGGTAAACCAGTAGCTTTATGAGCCAGGTAAGCCATTGTATCCATTGGGTTACTCACCACAATAATAATTACGTTTGGCGATTCTGCAATCAATTTCTCTGCAACATCTTTTACAATTCCTGCATTAATGCCAATCAACTCTTCACGTGTCATTCCGGGTTTACGTGGAATACCACTTGTAATTACCGCAACGTCGCTTCCAGCTGTTTTAGAATAATCGTTAGTGGCACCAACAATATTCGAATCAAAACCGTTTAATGAAGCAGTTTGCATCAGGTCCATTGCTTTACCTTCAGCGAATCCTTCTTTGATGTCAACCAAAACAATTTCTTCTGCGAAATCTTTAATTGCAATGTACTCAGCACAACTCGCGCCAACTGCACCCGCTCCAACTACTGTTACTTTCATTTTACTATTGAGTTTTACGTTATAAAATCTTAATTCTCTTAAACAATTGTCTGTCAAATTGTTTTAAGGCACGCAAAGTTAAGTTTTTTTCGCGATGTTCGAAATTTTTCAACGCCCCTAAAATCGGTTTAACAATTAGGTAAAAAATCTGCTTCAAACGAGCTACATTAATTGGTTTTCTCCTTCACTTACCTGCCTTCAATACTTATGCTTGAACATTATTATTCTGTTTTAACGAACATTATATCGTCTTTGATATTTGGAGGAGTATTTTAACCAAAACAAAAAGCCCTGACGATTATCGCCAGGGCACAAAAAACAATGTTCAAGCATTGATGTTCTACAGGGTGATTGGTACACCGTTATAGAAATCAAGTATTTTCGTTCGGAATATATATTCGTATTTTGCCTGCAACAAATCAGACTGTGCATTGGTTAGGTTGGTTTTACTTTGGTTGTACTCTACCGAGTTAATCATTCCCACATTAAATTTTTCTTCGGTATAACGAAAGGCCTCCTTCATTGAAACGACTGCCTTATCAGAAGCAAGATAGCGGTTTAAAGCCGCCAGTGCATTGGTATACACCTGTTCAATATCTCTGCGCAGAACATTACGCGTTTGTTGTAATTGATATTCATAGTCGGCAATTTGAAACTGGGAAGTTGTTATATTATTTTTAGCCTGAAAACGATTGAAAATCGGGATGCTTAAAGTTAAGCCCAGACTTGAGCGGCTGTTATTTGACAACTGTTCCCCCAGATCAATACGGTTTCCTTCAAAATCTTTGTACTGATTATTGTACTGGTTGTAATAATTGGCACCAAAACTCAAACTCGGATAACGACTTCCTTTTGCAATTTCCAGTTGTTTCGTCGCACTTTTAACACGCAATTGAGCCGCTTTTATTTCGGGACGAACGTTAATTGCATTACTGAAAATATCGTAAGCATTTATCATGGTTAGGTTTGCCTGAATTTCGGGCAAGGTAGGTTTTTCAACCGTAAAACTCTCTGCCATTGGCAGTTCCAGCAACTGAAATAAATTCAAATAAGCCAATTGAACGCGGTTTTGTGCATTTACCAGCTCCAGTTCTTCGCGCGCCAGCTGTGCTTCGATTTCAAGTAAAGCACCCCTCGCTGCACTTCCTGCCTCAACAAGTTGCCGGGTTCGTTCAATTTGTTGTTTGGTTACCTCAATGGTTGCTTCTGCTACTAATTCCAGTTCTTCTGCAAAAAGTATCTCAAGATATTCTGCTGATATTGAAAGCATAATATCGTCTTTTGTTTTCTGCAAATCGGCCATTGTAGCCTGCAAGTCGAGCTCACGCATTTTTACGGTATTACTTAAAGTCATCCCATTATAAAGCGTCATGCTGGTATTTAAACCACCGGCTACTCCCGCTGAGTTGATATTATCATAGGTATTGTCGTAAGTTAGCGAGCGTCCAAAACTAAAATCGTTGCTCAGCTGGCCATTCAGGTTAGGCAATTTGTCATCTTTTGACTGTTTTACCAGTGTTTCGTTGTATCGTGTAGTTATTTCCTGTCGTTTAATCTGTATGTTATTATCGATGGCATAATCGAAGCAGGTTTGCAGATCCCACTCATTCTGCGCCTGCAGATTTAATGCTCCTGCCGACAGTAATATGCCTAAAAATAAGGTTAAAATACTCTTCATCATGTATTGTTTTTTGTTTTGCTACTAATTTACATAAAGCGATGTGAATTACCTACTCTTATCCGTTACTGGCCAGTATTTCCTGCACTTTATTCGGATCTATTTTTTCACCTTTCACTTTATCTTCAGGTTTCAGGCCTTCTGTAATTTCGATATTTATTCCATCAGAAATTCCGGTCTGAACAAACCGCTTTTCATACTTTGGCTCCTCGTTTGTTCCTGTATTTACCTCAACATACGAGGAGTCATTTTCAAACTGAAGCAGGCCTTCAGGAATAACCATCACATTGTCTTTGCGCTCCAGTACAATATTGGCGTTTGCACTGTATCCTGCACGGATAAACTGGCCTTCTTTTAATTGAACATTCGCCTTTATTTCGAACTGAATTGCTCCATTTTGTTCCACTCCTTTTGGTGAAATATATTCCAGAACAGCTACAAATTTCTCTTTATCGATAGCACCTATTTCCAATTCAATTGGCATTCCTTCTCGAATTTTTCCCACCTCGGTTTCATCTACATTGCCTTCAAAAATCATATCGCTCATATCGGCAACTGAAGCGATGGTAGTTCCTGCGTTAAAGGTATTTGCCTGAATTACGGAGTTACCTTCTTCAACCGGAACATCCAGAACCATTCCGTTAATGGTTGAACGCACCAGCGTATTAGTAGCCGTTTCAGCCTTTTTTGTTACACCGTTTTTTATTAATTCCAGATTATTATCGGCAGCGGTCAGTTCTTCTTTTGCTGAATCGTAAGCCACCTTTGCCGATTTAAACTCTTCATACGAGATCACTTCTTTGTCGAAAAGTTTCTCTTGTCGGTCGTAATCGATTTGTGCATCCTCGAAACTTATTTTTGCACGGTTTACGCGTGTTTCAGCCGAGTTTAGCGTTACCATATCAGGAATAATTTTGATGCGGGCAACAACTTGTCCTTTGGTAATTTTATCGCCGGCCTCAACAAACAATTCGTCAATAATTCCGGAAACCTGTGGAACAATCTCAATTTCAAATCGCGGCACCACCGACCCGGTAGCAACCGTTTTCATTACTACATCGCTGTAGAACGGATTCTTGTTTTCAAAAAAATCTGTTTTCTTTTTCGATTTGTTGTACAGGAAGAAAAGTGTTCCTCCAAATATTGCAACCAATACTACAACTCCTAAAATTCTAAATACTTTCTTCATGGCTAATTTGCTTTTATTGTTTTTTGTTCGTTTTTATATTTAACGCTAAGACACAAAGTGACTAAGTTCTTTTTGCTTATTGATGTTTACCTATTGCCAACTTTTCTTAAAATCGTCAATCTTTATTCATCGTTCTTATTAACTTTCTACCTTTCTTGCTCCATAGAGCTTTTGTTCTTTATTCATTGCCTCATCGTGGAGCGCATTTTTTTTATTTTCTTATCCCGGAGCTAAAGCACCGGGCTAATCATATTTTGCTCCTCCGCAGCTTATTTCTTTCTATCTGAAATCTACAATCGTTAATCGCTATTCAACATCCATTCTTCCTATTCGTCGCACAAAGCATCAATAGGTTTTATGCTAACAGCACGACGCGCCGGAATTAATCCTGCGAATATCCCGGAAACTACCAGCACCGAGAGTGCTCCAACTGCCATCCTGAAACTGATCTCCGGTCGGCGAAAGAAAATTTCATCCGCATTCCCGGCATTCATTTCCAGTGCCATATTCAGCAATTCGAGCAGCCCCACGCCAAGTGCCAACCCAATATATCCGGCAATTACAGTCAGGAAAACACTTTCTGCAACAATATGAAGGATTACTTTTCCGGGTGTGGCACCAATAGCACGCTGAATACCAATTTCCTGCGTACGCTCTTTAATAATTACCAGCATTATGTTGCTTACTCCAATCACCCCGGCAAACAAGGTTCCAATTCCTACAATCCAGGTTAGAATCTGAATTCCGGTAAACAGCCCCATATACTTTTTCCATTCAATTTCGATGTTAAACGAGCCAATAGCCTGTTGATCATCCGGTGCAATAAAATGGCGTTTTTTCATCAGCTCTTTTAACCGGTATTCAACCTTGCTAACCGGGATTCCGGGTTGCGATGTTACCGAGAAAAAATGCACATCGTCGCCCATATTAAAGGTTTTCTGCATGGTGGTAAACGGCATAATTATGGTTTCATTTTTTCTACCATTTCCTATATTTACACGGGTTTCGCCTTTTACCACGCCCACAACCTGAAAATACACACCGTTAATTTTCAGGTATTCGCCAACAGGATCCTCATCCTTGTCGAACATTACCTCTACTACCCGCTCACCGATAATAACTACTTTCCTCTCGCGATTAATATCGATTTGATTAATCAAACGTCCTTGAAGTGGTGTCCACGGATCAATTTTGAAAAACTCAGGATAATCGCCATAAATATTAAAAGCTCCTGTTCTTTTACCACGAATAACATTATCGCCACCACCGCTTTCCGGCCCGAATAAACGTGGCGACAAGTACTGAATATCGCTGATATTAGCTTTAATATATTCGATGTCGGTATTTTTATAAATCCAGCTACGTCCCCTTTGAAATCCTTTATAAGGTTTGCTGGTGCGCTCGGTCCAAAAAAATGCAGAGTTTGATGCGAAAGCCTTTATTCCGTCCATAACACCATTCTCAAGTGCACGGCCGGCTCCCGACATTATTATCAGCATAAATATCCCCCAAAACACACCAAAAGCGGTCATAAAACTGCGCATCCGGTTTTTCTTCAAAGCGCTTAATATTTCTTTCCAAAGGTCTAAGTCGAACATTCTTTTCTGCTTTTGTTTTCGTTACTTTTATTCGTCGCGTAATGCCACAATCGGTTTAATC
>DASQBW010000085.1:0-2828 GCA_035635015.1 Draconibacterium sp.
GCTTAAGGAACTGGTTATTGCTGATTTGGAAGCATTGGATGTACAAATGTCGCTTGATCGTATTATCGCCGACCTTGAAGATGAGGAAAACCTGGAACTGCTGAATGATCAACTCAACAACAAACCTCCCGAAATTTATTACCGTTCATTGCCGTCGGTGTTGGTTATTGTTGATGGCGATCCGATTATGAAAACGGTAGATAACTCAAGCCTGGAATATGTTCAGAATACACCTTTCCTGATTCTGAAACGGAAATCGGACTATTACCTGAAAGGTGGAGAACACTGGTTTTCCGCCTCTGAGGTGTTGAGCAAAAACTGGAAACAAACAAAATCGGTTCCGAAAGAGGTGAAAAAGGTAGCCGAAAATATGATGGGAGATGAGGAAGAGCCGGAAGTTGAAGGAAGCGACGCCATTCCGGAAATCATCGTTAGTTCGGTTCCTGCCGAGCTCATCAGTTCCGACGGTAAATTGGAATACGAAACCATAAAAGGTACATCGTTGCTGTATGTAAAAAATTCGGAGAACGATATTATTATGGACATCAATTCGCAGCAGCATTTTGTGTTGTTGAATGGCCGTTGGTTTAGCTCGAAAACATTGGCCGATGGCGACTGGACATTTGTTGAGCCGAATGATCTTCCGGAGGATTTTGCTAAAATTCCGGAAGAAGAATCGATTGCAACAGTAAGAGCCAGCGTGCCCGGAACACCTGAAGCCAAGGAGGCAAAATACGAACAACAAATGCCGCAAACAGCAGTGGTCGACAGGAAAACTGCATCGGTTACTGTGGAATACGATGGCAATCCGAAGTTTGAGAAAATTGAAGATTCGGAGGTGGAATATGCTATAAACACAGCAAGCACCGTGTTACGCATAAAAGGAAAATATTATTGTGTAGACGATGGAATCTGGTTTGAAGCGACAAAAGCAACCGGCCCGTGGATTGTTAGCGATTCGCGTCCTGTAGAGGTGGATGAAATTCCGCCAAGCGCCCCGGTTTACAACGTAAAATATGTTTACATCTACGATTCAACACCCGATGTGGTTTATGTAGGATACACACCCGGTTATTGCCACTCGTACTGGTATAATGGTTGTGTTTTTTACGGAACCGGTTATTACTACCGCCCATGGTATGGTAGTTACTACTATCCGCGTCCGTGGACCTTTGGTTTTGGAGTGCACTACAATCCTTACACTGGTTGGGGCTTTAACGTAGGTTTTAGTTATGGTTGGTTCCATATGAATTATTATGGTGGAGGTTACGGTTATTGGGGACCTGCAGGTTATCGCCACGGATACCGCCATGGTTATCATCACGGTTATCATCATGGTTACCGCGACGGCTATTTGCGGGGTTACGCAGGTGGTTATGCCAACGGCCGTTACAACTCACGAAATATTTATAACCGCAGAGACCGTGGTATAAGGAGTACACGCGATGTGCGAAATACAAATCTGCCCAACCGCAGAGACAATGTTTCTTCGCGCCCGTCATCGCGCCCGAACAATGTTTATACCGACCGCGATGGAAACATCATGCGTCGTGATAACAATGGCAACTGGCAGCAGGAGAATAAACGGCCAAGCACACGTCCTGATCTGCCAAATAAATCAGCAAGGCCGGGTAATAATACTTCTACACGTCCATCGACTAGGCCAACTCAGCCAACGCAACGTCCGTCCACAAGACCGACTCAACCAACGCAACGTCCGTCTACAAGGCCAACTCGACCAACACAACGGCCATCAACCCGACCAAATAATTTGGAACGCGACTTTAATAGCCGTAACAGGGGAACTACCCGATACAATAATTTTCAGAATAACCGACCGGCAGCCCGACCGGGTAACCGTTCTGCACCGGCCAGAACCGGAGGAATGCGACGATAGCATAAAAAGAAGAGCAGACATTTTATTAGTGTCTGCTCTTCTTTTTTGAGGTTAATATTGCTATTTCGTTACTACTTTCTTACCCAATAATTGTTTTACAACGATATAAGCCAGTGCTTTCGATTCTTCCTCAATCGATTCGGGATTTGTTGTTTTGGTCTGTGCTCTCCAAATCAATTTTTCAGAAGCTACATCGTACAAGTTGCATTCAACAAAATAGGTTACATCATCGGTGTAATATCCACGATCCATTATTGTTCCCATCGAGTAATAATAATAGTCGTAATAAGCTCCTCCAACGGCGTAAGGTGTTCCGTAATAGCCCGTTCCCCCAAAGCCAAATCCACGATCGTTCACCCAGCGTTGTTCCTTTGTTTTATCGAATAAGGTAATAATCATTAATGCATCAATATTATTCTCAGCAACTTTATCAATTACATTTTTCTTGATTTCATCCGAGTTGTCCATAGCTTTGGTGATCTCGCCTAAACGGCCGGCCAATGGAAACACATCGGTGGTGGGCATGGCTTTAATACCCTTTTCGTTTAAGTAATCAACAACGTTATGTTCGGTAATATACCTGCTTGATGATTGTGGGAAAAGCACAGTAACGCCAATGTTATTGTACGCTTGTGGAGTATTTTCTTTATCTGACCACGAATTAATAAGTTTTGTTGATGAACAGCTTGTAAGTATTAAACTCAAAGCAAGCATAAGGAAGCTAAATTGTTTCATTCTGTTATTTGTATTTTGTTTCATACAATTATACAAAAATTATAATGAGAGTTCCATCTTTTTGAAGTTAAGATAGTTGTTGGTCACCTGAAAAAACGAAATCAGGCCGTGTATCTGCTAAAAATGCATTAATTTTAAAACAACAATGTAAACAAAACCGAAATTTCAATTTAGACATTATGAAAAACCTGTTTAC
>DASQBW010000086.1:0-8040 GCA_035635015.1 Draconibacterium sp.
AACAAAAGATACATCGGAAACCGCGCTTAAGGTTGGCGATACAGTAAAAGAGGGTGATTTGGTTTGTTACATCGAATCGATGAAAACCTACAACGCTGTGGTTGCTGAGAGCGATGGTACAGTAACTGCCATTTTAAAAGCCAATGGCGATAGCGTAGACGAAGACGATGTTTTGGTACAACTGTCATAAATCGGTTTTATGGATATTTTATCAGAACTGTTTAACATGACCGCGCTTGGCGAGATCACCTATCAAACACTGATTATGTGGACGATCTCGTTTGTGCTGCTTTATCTTGGGATAAAGAAAGGGTATGAGCCACTGTTGCTTATCCCGATAGCATTTGGTGTGTTGCTGGCCAACTTCCCGGGGGGACAAATGGGAGTTGTAGACCCCGAACTGATTGAGCTCGAAGGACACCGGTATATGAACCTATTTGAAATTGCGCACGATTACGGGATAATGAATTACCTGTATTATTCGCTGATTAAAACAGGCTTGCTGCCTCCTGTAATTTTTATGGGGGTTGGTGTATTGACTGATTTTGGTCCGATGTTGCGCAACCTGAAACTGGCACTGTTTGGCGCCGCTGCACAGATTGGTATTTTTGCCATTTTGCTGGGCGCTATTGCTGTTGGTTTTACGCCTAAAGAAGCGGCTTCGCTGGGTATTATTGGTGGTGCCGATGGCCCAACCGCTATTTACACTACCATTAAACTGGCGCCGCATTTGCTTGGGCCTATTGCTATTGCTGCTTATTCGTACATGGCATTAGTGCCTGTAATTATTCCATTGGTTGCAAAGTTGTTTATCTCTAAGAAAGAGTTTACCATCAACATGAAACAAATGGAAAAACAGTATCCGTCGAAATACGAGATTAAGAACATGAAAGCGGCCAAAATTATTTTCCCGATTGCTTTGGGAACACTGGCTGCCATTCTGGTTCCGTCGTCGGTGCCACTGTTAGGAATGTTGTTGTTTGGTAACCTGATTAAAGAGGTTGGTTCGTCGACAAGTCGTTTGGCCGATGCCGCACAAGGACCAATCATGAACACCGCAACTATTTTCCTGGGGCTTACCGTTGGAGCGACTATGACTGCTGAAGTTTTCCTTTCGGCGAAAACACTGGGTATTGTGGTAGGAGGTTTTGTGGCCTTCGCCATATCAATTGCCGGTGGTATTTTTGCGGTTAAACTGGTAAACACCTTTAGCAAGAAAAAGATCAATCCGCTTATTGGTGCAACCGGCTTGAGTGCCGTACCAATGGCATCGCGTGTGGCCAACGAGCTGGCATTGAAATACGACAAAAAGAACCACATTTTACAGTACTGCATGGCCAGTAACATTTCGGGTGTAATTGGTTCGGCAGTTGCTGCAGGTGTACTTATTTCGTTCTTAATGTAGTTATAATATAGAATTTGACAGGAAGGGGAGGCCGCAAGGTTTCCCCTTTTTTTGCGCTTTTCAGCAGGTTACTGCGAGATGCCTGCAGCATCTGTTAAAAAGGAATCCCGAGGATTCAAATGTTTATAGCGATTAATGGTTATCAAAAGGATACGACTCCTTCTGGAGTCGTATCCTTATTCCAGGCAATTTCTCTATAAACATGTGATGCCGCCGGCATCATAAATATTTTGGCCAAATTCAAAAAAGGAGGTCAGGGCTGCTGTTCCTTTATTCAATATAACGGCAGGCAGGGTGACTCCGGACACACTACTGAATCTGTTAAAGGCCATCGTCAAAACGACGAGGCTCCACCGATCCATCGGGCAACAATCGTCAGGATGACGATGCTCCACTTATTGATCAGGCGACCTTCGTCAAGATGACGATGCTCCATTGCTTCATCGGGGAGCGATTGTCAATCTGACTTTGTTCCAAATATTCAATTACTTTTCGTATTAAATTTTTATTTTTAAGCCAAAAGAGGGTAAGACGAGATCAGTAATAAAGGAGATATTATTTTATGAACAGTAAACTTATTGAAGCATTAAAACTGCAATTGCAACCGGTGGCGATACTACTAACTAACGATCAACCAGAAAACGGACTTCATTTTAAAGAAGGCAATATGTTTGGGTGTGTTGCTTCTATGTTAGTGGCATCGAGTAAGAAAAACAAACCAGCCTTTTTCGATCGTAAAACTTTTGGCTGTCCGGGTGGAGGTGTTGGCCTGGGATTTGGCAACGCCTACGGAAAATTTCCAATTGAATGCCTTCTTTCTACGGGGAATAAGGAAATGGCAGCAATGATGGGCAGCAATGGTGCAATGATGGAAGAAGGTGAACGCTTTTACAAAAATCCGGAGAAGGCACAAAAATGGGTCGATTCGCTTCCGATTACTGAGGTTCCGACAAAATATGTGGTATTTAAACCCTGGGAAATGGTTACCGAAGAAGACGAGCCGGAAATGATCGTGTTTTTTGTAAATGCCGATCAGTTATCGGCACTGGTAGTAATGGCTGACTATAACCGGGGAACCAACCAGAGTGTTACGGCTCCTTTTGGTGCTGCCTGTCAATCTATACTCTTTGGACTTGAAGAAGTGAAGAAAGAAAATCCACGTAGTATAATTGGCTTTTTTGATATCTCAAAACGTACCATCGTCGACAGAGAGACATTGTCATTTACTGTTCCATTTAAAATGTTCAAAGAAATGGAAAGCAATGTAGATGGCAGTTTCCTTCAAATGCATATTTGGGAAAAAATTCAGGAACGCCAGTAACTTCGATTGACAAAATTGGGCCTGAATGTTATGTATAAACAGGGAAAAGAAAAGTCGTTAACAGATTGCTTTTCCTTTCCGTTTAATGCTTATTATAGCTGATAGCAATTGTTATTTGGTAACTGTCTTACCAACAAAATCGTCAAAATTGACCGCAATAGCTTTCATCATTTCGTGGTATAACGAATACGCTTTTTGCGCTGGTTTTACTTGGGGAAAGGAGCGTTCTGCAAAATTCTCCTCAACAAGTTGTACAAACATTAAAATTGTCTGAAAACTATTAAACGGAAGGAAATATTCCGGCCGCGAACTTTACCAGAACTGAAATATTGAAATATCAATAGGCTTAATTCTACTTTTTATAGACTGGTGTTGGGAATAATACACAATCTGGTATAAATTTGAGATAAATTAGAATTAAAAGATTCGTTAATGAAAAAGAATGTACTAATTACAGGTGGTGGGAGAGGATTAGGATACGCTATTGCTGAAAAATTTATAGAACAAGATTGTCGGGTAATGATCCTTGGCCGAAATGAAAATACACTTTCAAGTGCTACCGATAAATTAGGAGTAAATTCAGATTCAATAGTTTGCGATTTGTCAGCTATTGAAGAAATACCTGAGGTAGTTCGAAAAATACACGAAAAAATGGGTTTCATTGATATTCTTATTAATAATGCAGGCATTCATTTAAAAAAAGAAATACTGCAGGTGAGCGATGAAGAATTTCAGAAAATAATCCAAATCAATCAGAATAGCGTTTTTACTATTTCCAGGGAAGTTGCAAAGCTGATGGCTCAAAATAAAGCAGGAGTAATATTAAATATAAGTTCCATGGCGTCTCAGTACGGTATTCCTAAAGTAATTGCTTATACGGCAGCCAAGTCGGCTATTGAAGGAATGACCAGAGCCATGGCGGTAGAGTTAACACCAATGGGAATTCGTGTAAACTGTATTGCTCCGGGGTTTATAAAAACTGAAATGTCATCAAAAGCTCTGGATAACGATCCTGAAAGAAAAGCAAAAGTCATGGGGCGTACACCTATGGGGCGCTTAGGGTTGCCAAAAGAAGTAGCGGATGCCGCCTGGTTTTTATGCTCAGAACAAGCAAGTTATATTTCGGGAGTGATTCTTCCGGTTGACGGTGGAAATTCAATAAGTTTTTAAGATGGCATTAAAAAAGTCATGGCGTTGGTTTGGCGAAAAAGATCCGGTTCGTTTAAGTTGGTTGGCCCAGATGGGGGTAGAGGGGGTGGTTACTTCATTACATCATATGCCGCCGGGTGAAGCATGGAGGTGTAAAGATATAAAACAAGTTAAAACCAAGATACAATCGCAAGGACTTACCTGGAACGTGGTAGAAAGTTTGCCGGTTGCCGAAGGAATAAAAGTACACTCTTCAGATTATGAGCGGCTCATCGAAAATTATATTCTTTCATTGAAAGCCCTGTCCGAAAATGAAATAAATACCGTTTGTTATAACTTCATGCCTGTGCTGGATTGGGCCAGAACAGATATGGAGTACAAATTACCCAACGGCGGCATGAGCATGAAGTTTGATTATGCTATGTTTGCTGCTTTTGATATTTATATATTAAAAAGACCTCATGCTAAGAAAGACTACAATGATGAAACCATTATTAAAGCAAAGGAATTATTTCAGGGGCTAAGTAAAGAACAACAAAACAATCTGTCGTACAATATTATTGTTGTCACACAGGCATTTATTCATGGTAATGTCACAGATTCACCAGAATATAAATCTCACTTTTTTAAACGATTGGAAGAATACGCAGAGATAGATAAATTTCAGTTGAGAAGAAATCTGAATTGTTTTTTGGATGATATTTTGCCTTATGCCGAGAAATACGGTATAAATATGGCAATTCATCCTGATGATCCTCCATTTTCTCTTTTAGGACTTCCTCGTATTGTAAGTACTATCGAAGATTTAAACTGGATATTTAGCGTTAATAACTCTAAGGCAAATGGATTGACATTATGCTCCGGATCATTGTCTGTAGGAAATGAGGATGTGTGTAAAATTGCAAAATTATTTTCTGATAAAATAAAGTTTGCTCACTTGCGAAATAATGAAATGACCGGTTATCGGACTTTTTACGAGAGTGGTCACCTTGAAGGAATTGTAGATATGGTAGAATTGGTTAATATCTTACTCAATGAACAAAAATTAAGACAGAAAGCCGGATTGGAACATGATATTCCAATTCGTCCTGATCATGGAATTTCAATACTTCAGGATGAAGCTTTACATTGTAATCCGGGGTATCCTCTTTATGGAAGATTTAAAGGATTATGCGAGTTGACTGGAATTGAAAAAGCTATATTAGATCGTTATCAATAAATTACACGAATGCACAACAATTATAACTCATAAGGATTTCGGAGGATTCCGTGTTATTAACCACATCAATTTTTGGAGGTAATTCGATAGATTTGAAGCACGCAATCCCTTACGAAAGTATTCACAGAGTGTTGTGATTAACTAAAACTAAAATATGAAGAAATGAAAGGAATCATGCTACTTCTGATAATTGCCCTATTTGTTTCATGTCATACAAAAAGTACAACTAATTTTATTATCAATAATTCTTCTTCAAATGCGAATGTTTTTATCGATAATAATTCGAACGAACTCGTGAAATGGGCAGCGAATGACCTTGCCAAAGACATAGAAAGAATAACGGGCCGGCAAATAACGATTAACTATATAGATAAATTTCAACCTGAAAAAAATGGGATTTATATTGGGCAATTTGATGATAAATTGATCGAAAACCTATCGAAAAACTACGACATTCAGTTGGAGAATAAGTGGGAAAAATTCGTCATCAAAAAACAAGAGGATAATCTTTTTATTGTTGGTAGCGACATACGAGGTACAGTATATGGAATTTTTGATGTAGCCGAACGAATAGGTATTTCACCCTGGAAATGGTGGGCAGATGTTCATCCTGAAAGAAAAGAATCCGTAGTATTGAATTTGCCTCAAAATGGAGTTGAAGATGGTCCTTCTGTGCAATATCGGGGGATCTTTTTAAATGATGAAGATTGGGGGCTACAACCCTGGGCTGCGAATACATTTGAACCGGAAACAGGTGATATTGGCCCAAAAACCTACGAGAAGATTTTTCAATTGTTATTAAGGCTAAAGGCGAATACAATCTGGCCGGCAATGCACCCTAGTACACAGCCATTTTTTACTATTCCCGGTAACCAGGAAATGGCCCGGAAATATCATATTTTCATAGGAACTTCACATGCAGAACCAATGCTTCGGAATAATGTACGCGAATGGGATGAACAGAAGAACGGGGAATTCAATTATTTCATCAACAACAACAGTGTAAAAGCATATTGGAAAGAAAGAGTGGAAGAAACAAAGAACGATGATGACATCTATACACTTGGTATGCGTGGTATTCACGACTCAGGGATGGAAGGTGATGCCACATTGGAACAAAAAGTTCAGCTGTTAAATACCATCATCAGCGACCAAAGAGGAATACTGACAAATGTGATAAAGAAACCTATTGAAAACATTCCTCAGGTTTTTGTTCCTTATAAAGAAGTTCTCGAACAATACGATAACGGTTTGAAATTGCCTGATGACGTTACATTAATGTGGACCGACGATAATTATGGCTACATCCGGAGGTTAAGTAATGAAGCAGAGCAACAGCGAAAAGGTGGCAGCGGGATATATTATCATTTAAGCTATTGGGGCAGACCCCACGACTATCTTTGGCTTTCTACCACACAACCCGGATTAATCTGGTATGAAATGTCAAGAGCCCATCAAAACGGTGCAAAAAAAATATGGATTGCCAATGTGGGTGATATTAAACCTGCAGAATACAATATGGAATTTTTTCTTGATCTGGCCTGGAGTACTAATAGTATAAATGAATCGACAATTAAGAAACATTTGTTAGATTATACTATTCGGGAATTTGGCATAAAAAAAGCCGAAGAAATTGCTGCTATTTTACAAGACTATTACCGACTGGCATTTTTAAGAAAACCTGAATATATGGGTTGGAGTCAAACCGAACCTCAAACTAAAACCAGGATGAGTGAATTTAATCATGAAGAAGCACAACGCAGAATTGACGCTTATGCCAAATTAGAAAAGAAAGTGGATGCCATTAAACCGTTTATATCATCAGAACGTGCAGACGCCTTTTTTCAGCTCGTTGAATATCCTGTAAAAGGGGCTGCATTCATGAATCAAAAATTTTTGTATGCACAACAATCTTTTTTAAGCAACAATTCTACAGAGAAAAAACGCTTAGCCGATCAGGCACAGGAATCGTACGATAATATTGCTGCCCTTACTGTAAAATATAATCAGGAAATCAGTAATGCTAAGTGGAATGAAATTATGTCAATGAAACCGCGTAATCTCGCTGTTTACTCCATGCCAACTTATCATTTAACTGACACTCTGCCCATTGAAGACAAACAGTCTGGACAACGAAATAAAATAACTCCACTATTTATACAAGCTAATGAATATTCGAAAGCCCAAGGTGAAGAAAATTACCAATGGAAGGCAATTGACGGATTGGGATATAGCAGCAGTAGTGTAACACTTTTTCCCTTTGAAAATCATCTGTTTCAGAAAGAAAAACCTTATTTAGAATATACTTTCACAATTGAAAAAGGTGGAACTTATCAACTGGAGATTCGTTGCTTACCCACACATTCAAATAATTTTGACCATAAGATATGGGTGGAGGTAAATGGAAACGGGCCTAAAGAGTATTCTTTAAATACCATAGGTAGAAGTGAGGTTTGGAAAGAAAATGTATTGCGAAATTTTGTGTCGGTTACTTGTCCGGTAAAAATTGATAAAGCAGGAAAACAGACTCTACAATTATTAATCAATCAACCTGGGATAGTAATAGATCAAATTGCACTAACACCCGAAAATTATCAAAAATACTATGAAATAGTTAAATGATCCGAAATTCCTGATTTGATTAAACTTGACCCCAAAAAAAGATATAGAAATAGTAACCGACGAAATCCACCCGGGATTTAAAACTATGATTTTTCTGATTTTTGGATTGTTACACGTTATGCCCGTTTAAATGCTTACTAACAACAGCAAGCAGTGATTTTTTGCTAAGTGGTTTGCTTAGAAAATCATCGCATCCGGCTTTAAAAGCTTTTTTTCTGTCTTGTTCCGAAACATAAGCAGTTTGAGCAATTACCTTTAGGTTGGGGTTGATCGACTTTATGCTGTGCGTAGCTTCGTAGCCATTAATGCCGGGTAGTCCAATGT
>DASQBW010000087.1:0-1684 GCA_035635015.1 Draconibacterium sp.
GTATGGGAGCAATAATCCGGATTCCCAAAGCCGCCAGACTTAAAGCAATATCATCTTCCAGGTTTTTAATTTTTGAGATTCGTACTCCGGGGGCAGGTACAATTTCGTAGAGTGTAATTGTTGGCCCGATTGTAGCCCGGATTTTCGTGATCTCAATTTTATAATGACGCAGCGTCTCAACAATTTTATTTTTGTTGGCTACCAGCTCTTCATTTTTTACTTCGGCATTGCCAAATTTATGGTCTTCCAACAATTCAAGTGTGGGAAATTTGTAACTGGCCAAATCCAGAGTAGGGTCATAATCTTCCAGTTCTTCCGGATTTTTACCATCCCCTTCTTCTTCCTGATGTTTTGGTGCAACAGTTAAATCAAGGTCATCTTCCTTTTTTACCGGAATCACTTCTATTTCATCATCGCCTTCCTCTTCCGGTTCGGCAACTTCAATGTCTTCGATTTCCACATCCGGTTCATCCATTGGCAAATCATCCTCATCGTCCGATTCAAAAATGGCTTTCACCACATCATCGTCGTCTTCTATAATTTTTGTTATCGCCTCTTCCCCTTCTATTTCCTGATCGATGCTTGTATCTTCATCCACATTCTCCTGCTCCGAACCAAGTAAGTTTCTTTTCATTAGCTTTTTCAGCAGGTCAAAAGCACTGTCAAAACGTACAACAACAATTGTCAGACCCGAAATAAACAGGAGAAAAACAAGTCCCACTGCACCGATCAACGATCGCAACCAGTTACTCAATACAAAACCATACTGACCTCCCCAGTAAATGGCCGATCCGGCATTTGTTTTATTAAAGAATAAACCCAATGCCACAGAAAACCAAATAACACAAACAATACTGTAAACAACACTTTTAAAATAATTTCCGGTTTTTCGGCCAAGAATTCGCAGACCTGTAATGGCCATTAAATAGATGATAATGAACGAAGCCAGTCCGAAACCACGGTTCATAATCATTTCTGACAAATATGCCCCAAGCTTCATTCCTTTGTTTTGTGCTTCCACCTCAGCATTAAAGAGGAACTCCCTCCAATTCGAATCCATTATACTTTGATCGGCAGCACCATAAAACAAAAACGAAACAAAGGAAATGAGCAGGTAAGCAGCCAATAGTAGTACAAACAATCCCAGGAGAAAGTACAACTTTTCATTCTTAAAAATGGACAGACCTTTCTTTGTACGTTTACGTTTCGACTTAGCAGGCTTTTTCTTTGCTCTAAATGCCATGGAGTTATTTTTAATCCGAATTTTTATTCACAATAAGTTTCCTATAACGGTTAAATCTGATTTCAATTTTTGAGATCACAAAAATCATTCAGCAAAACCGGCTTTATCCGCAAAACAGGAGAACTACTCCCTATAAACAGTTTAATGCGGTTTAAATTGCCCGCAAATTTAACTAAAAAAACTCAGGTATAAGTTATGCAAACCTCCTAATTCGAACAATCCTATCAAGAATAAACTGTTAACAAATAAGCGCTATTTTTTTCAGAATGAAAGAAAATCCCCTCACTGTTTTCCGAATAAATAAAACAATCAAAAAAAGCTGTTTTAAAATACCACAACCTTCACAAAATCAAAACATAACACATTTCTTTTTCTGATCGGATTTTTTATGTTTGTTAGGTGTTCGATCGTTAAAAAGCTTTAATAAATTTAGCAATGAAG
>DASQBW010000088.1:0-1602 GCA_035635015.1 Draconibacterium sp.
CCCCTGCGCCTCCAGCGGAATTGACGAGCTGCCTGTTGTTTGCAGATTAACGCCTTCTCCCGCTTCTGTCATGTGACCGATAACAGTAAAATCAGGATCATTTTTTATTTTCTCATAATCGTCTAACGGCAGTGTAAACAACAGTTCGTAATCTTCGCCACCGTTTAAAGCTGCAACCAAAGGATTAATATTTAATTCCTCAGCCATTTGTTTGGTTTGGTAATCCATCGGCACTTTATCTTCGAACAAACTACACCCAACGCCCGAATTTTTGCACAAATGCATAATTTCCGATGACAAGCCATCCGAGATATCAATCATCGAAGTAGGTTTTAATTCCAATCGTTTAAATGCTGCAATAATATCTCCTCTTGCCTCAGGTTTTAACTGACGCTCCAAAATATAATCGTAACCATCCAGTTTGGGCTGCATGTTTTCGTTCACTTTAAAAACTTCATTTTCGCGCTCCAACAACTGAAGTCCCATGTAGGCTCCACCCAAATCTCCTGACACACATAAAATATCGTTGGGTTTTGCACCGCTTCGCATTACAATATCGTCTTTTTCGGCCTCGCCAATGGCAGTAATACTCAATGTTAATCCCGTTAACGAACTGGTAGTATCGCCCCCCACCAAATCAACATTGTATTGCTCGCACGCCATGTGAATTCCTTCGTACAAATCCTCCAAAGCTTCAACCGAAAATTTACCCGAAACCGCCATATTTACTATGATCTGTTTTGGTATGGCGTTCATCGCAAAAATGTCCGACAAATTCACCACTACAGCCTTGTATCCAAGGTGTTTCAGCGGAACATACATCAGGTTAAAATGTATGCCCTCGGTTAACAGGTCGGAAGATACAACCACTTGTTTATCCTTAAAATCAAGAATCGCTGCATCATCGCCAACTCCCTTAACCGTACTCTCGTTTTTTATATTTATGGCCTTCGTTAATCGGTCGATTAAACCAAACTCTCCCAGCTCCGAAATATTCGTTTGTTTTCTTTCTTTATTCATTGTTAATTAAAGACAAATTGGTATGTTTTATACGCTTTTCACCTGCAAAAGTACCTATAGTTTTATATCTTTGCAATTTATGCGTGAACAGGAACAAAAAAGTGTTGTTATTTAATCGAAATTACTGTTATTTATGGCATTAAGCTTTGGAACTTGTCCGGGCAGAAATGCCGGTCAGAAGATTCCGAAACCAATATTAAAATGAGTAGCAAGCTTTAAAATAGACGCAAATTTTTTAATCATTCAAGAGAGAGAAAGAGAGTCAGAAAATGGAAGAACAAGATAAAATATTGAATGACGTAACACAAGGCGAATACAAATACGGTTTTATTACCAATATTGAAACTGACATTATTGACAAAGGCCTTAACGAAGACGTTATTCGTTTGATATCTGCCAAAAAGGAAGAACCGGAATTCATGTTGAATTTCAGGTTGGAAGCTTACCGAAAATGGCTGAAAATGAAAATGCCGAACTGGGCTTATTTAAAAGTTCCGCCCATCGATTTTCAGGAAATAAGTTACTACGCGGCCCCAAAAAAAGGCCCTAAATATGAAAGTCTTGACGAGGTGGATCCGGAAC
>DASQBW010000089.1:0-5954 GCA_035635015.1 Draconibacterium sp.
CGTGAATGGGATTATCATTCCATCATCAAAACAAACTTCCGACGGCTACTTTTCATTTAGTTTTGAAATCGAGAATTCGCAGACACCAAAACAATATTATTACAAAATATATTACCAAAATAGCAGTTATAAATTTCCCGAAGTTAAGAACGGCAGCATTCACCCCTATTGTCACGAAAACTTTTATGGAAGCTGGGAAGATGTATCTGAAGGGTTTAAGGCAATTACCGGAACCAGCGTTAAAGATAAATTCAGGATTGTTGGAAATCCGAGGAACGAACGTTTGTACTACGGTGGTGATATGAGCAAGCAGGTTTTTAGTCAGGAACGTATTGAAGGATTAAAAAACGCCATGCGAAATACGACTGAGTGGTTCAAATCAATTCAGGATAAAGCCCAAAAAGAAAACCGGGATGTAGAGCAACAGTTGTTCCTCGATGCTTTGTGGATGATTAAAGATGAATCCAGAAAAGGTGATTTTAACCACCGCTGGAAAAGAAATCCACGGGTTGGAAATTATGAGTTTATGCTTGTAGTGGCAGATAAGGATGCTTTGGCAAATATTCCTGATTACATTAGGAACATTGGGCAGACCGATGAAAACAATTCATTCATCAATCCATTTTATTATTTCAGAAATGGCGAAGGAAGCACAATGAACGGGGTTTCCGTAATGACTTCAAACCGTGTTTTAAAAGTATCCGCAACCATCGACCCCGGCAAAGGATTATACATAAATCCCGCGCAACAACGCGACGAGAACATTGATACGCAATACCTTTCTGATGCTTGTAACAACACTGAAGATTTATATGAAAATGCTCATTTCGAACAATACTCGCATGCCATCGACAGAGGATATACAATGCGAAATGTACCGTTAGTTCGCGATGTGATTAACGAGCCTTATTCACAGGATGATTTTTTCGGCGCAATGGAAAAATACGATTCTACTGAATTAATTGTAGGACACTCTTTTAACAGCCAAACGCCTTGCGAAACAGCGTTTATCGAAGACAGTGTGCTTACTTTAATAAATCCGGGTAATGTTGAAGGCCAGGAATTACGCAAGCAAAATGTTGGTGCAAAAACACGCATTGGTTTTACTTATGGCAAATTCCGTGGGAAAATTAAATTTCCTCGCCAATTAAATAACGACAATGTTTGGAACGGGCTTACAAATGCCTTCTGGCTGATTTACCAGGACGAAGCAGAATGGAATAACCGGCGGCCTGCCGAACGCGATGGTTATATCCCTAAAGGAGAAGATGGAGAAGAGTCGTTGGCAAAAAAGCAAAAGAATTATTTCTATTCCGAAATTGATATTGAAATTGTAAAAACATCGCCAACATGGGATAATGAGGAGTTTTTAAAAGACGATGACCGCGAATCGGACAACGTAATGTTTTGTTGTACCAACTGGGATTTGGCAAATCAGGATCCAAAGAAATTCTTTAAGGGAGTCGACGATATTTCGTACAAAGATAAATCATTTGAGCTGCACCGCTGGACGGATCATTACAAGGCTGTAACATCGAAATACCCGATTAAAAACGACAAATTATACGATCCGGAATATTTCTACTATGAAATTGAATGGAAACCAACTGAAATAATCTGGCGGGCCGGACCAACACCCGACAAGATGGAATTGTGTGGTTATATGAACGACCAATACACATCGATACCAAACAACCAAATGTTGTGTATTATTACCCAAGAATTTCATTATGCTGAGTGGTGGCCTTTTCAGCCCTTTTCCCAAAATGGAGTTCCATTCCCAAAAAACGATATCGAGGGGAAAGTGTATGAAATTGTTGTCGAATAAATTAGCTTTCAAAAATGTTATTTAGTAGTATCCTTTTTCTTTGCATATTTCTCCCACTGGTATTAATCGTATATCATGCAGTTGGGCACAAATTCAGAAATTATGCTCTGCTTGTTTCAAGCCTTGTATTTTATGCCTGGGGTGCTCCTAAATTTGTATTCTTGTTACTGGCATCGCTAACCATCAACTTTTATGTTGTTCGCCAGATTCAACGCGATGCCAAACGCCGACAATGGTACCTTTGGATTTCGGTATTCATGAATATTGGACTGCTTGCCTATTTTAAGTATGCCAATTTTTTTATTGAAAACTTTAATGCGTTGCTTCAATCAGCCGGATTTCAATCGGTACAGTGGACATCGGTAGCACTACCCATCGGAATTTCTTTCTTCACTTTTCAATCAATGACATACACCATTGATGTGTACAGAAAAGTACATGCTCCGCTTGAGAGAATTACCGATTACTTCCTGTATATTTTGATGTTTCCTCAGTTAATTGCCGGACCGATTGTTCGCTTTAATACGGTTGCCGACGATATTATTGACAGAAGAGATAATGAAACGCTGGATGAAAAGCTACATGGCATGTATCGGTTTGTGATCGGCTTGTCAAAAAAGATGCTAATTGCAAATGTATTGGGCGAGCAAGTTGATGCGATTTATTCTCTGCCTCATTCCGAAGTTACCACTCCCCTGGCGTGGATAGCTGCTGTGGCCTATTCGTTTCAAATTTATTTCGATTTTAGCGGCTACTCTGATATGGCCATTGGTTTAGGGCGTATTTTTGGCTTTAAATTCCCGGAGAATTTCAATAATCCGTACATATCGCAGAACATAACTGAATTTTGGCGCCGTTGGCACATTACCTTAAGCGAGTGGATGCGCGATTACCTTTACATTCCACTTGGCGGTAACCGTGTAAAAACCAAAAGACGCTTATACGGGAACTTAATTACGGTGTTTCTAATTTCAGGATTATGGCACGGAGCTTCCTGGAACTTTGTGATCTGGGGAGCATGGCATGGATGTTTTCTTATTCTTGATCGACTTTTCCTAATTAAACTTTTCAAAAGAATCGGAACCGTTCCACGTGTACTTTTTACCTATATTGTTGTACTTGTTGGCTGGGTAATTTTCCGAATCGAAAACCTGCCGGACATTCGTTTTTACCTTGGAGAGATGTTCTCGAACGATATTTCATTAGCAGATTATCACCTGTCTACTGAATCGAAATATATCATGGTTCTTGCAGCGCTGTTCTCCGTAATCACTCTATTAAAGACAGGCAAACAGTTACAAACATTTGTATTTTATACCAGGTACAAACGTTCTACACATATCGTGGTCAGCATAATATTGCTGGTTTTGCTGGTCATTAATTTGAGTGCAGTTACGTCGTCCGACTTTAACCCGTTTATTTACTTTAGGTTTTAATCATGAAGAATCAGAAAACAAAAATACTATTGTTTACAGGTTTCGTATTCGTGCTTATTTTACCACTTATACAGGCTAAAGTTGACCTATTTCACGAAGAACCGCTTCATGGAGGCGTTATTATTGCACAGAAACCTGAGAATTCTTATGCAGGCTGGTTCTCTGGCGAGTATCAATCCGACATGGAGAAATTTATAAACGACAACATCGGATTTCGCCCATTTTTAGTGCGCTTGCATAATCAAATACAGTTTTCGCTTTTTAGACAAGCTTCAGCAAAAGGAGTAGTTATTGGCAAAGACAATTATTTATTCGAGCAAGCTTATATCGATGCATATCACGGTCAGTATTTTAAAGGCAGAAACGAAATTGTAAAAAAAGTAGAAGCGCTAAAAGAATTACAGTCCGAACTGAAAAATATCGGAAAAATACTTATTGTTGTTCTACCTCCCGGTAAGGCATCTTATTTCCCTGAGTATTTCCCGGGGAAAAGCAGAGGTAAAGCAACCGATAGTACATTTTACAAAGCATACAGCAAATTACTGCCCGAATATGGAGTGAACTGTTTTGATGTAAACAACTGGTTTTTAAAGATGAAAGAAACAACACAGCACATTTTATATCCTCAGTATGGAATTCACTGGAGTGAGTATGGGTCAGCTATTGCAGCTGACAGTCTAATAAAACAGGTGGAAAAAATATCTGGGCGAAATCTGCCAAATATGACCATCTCCAACGTTCGCAAACTAAATTACAGTCAGGGTACTGACAATGACATCGAATGGGGAATGAACCTGCTGAAAAGTCTTCCGTCGCAAACATTGTCATATCCTACTATCGAGTGGGATTATACCGGAAGTGACACAACAAATATGTTGGTAATTGGAGACAGTTTTTACTGGAACTGGTATAACCTTGGTTTAGGTGAAAAGTGTTTTTATAAAACATCGTTTTGGTACTATAACAATGAAGTTTATCCTGAAAGTGAACAATCGGTTGTAAAAGTCAATTCCATCGATCGGCAAGCTGTAATAAGCAACAGCAATGTTGTATTGCTAATTGCGTCAGAATCGAACCTGGTTAATCTGCCCTGGGGATTTATTGATGATGCTTTAGCTATTTTGCAGGGACGTGTTGAAGATCATGAAACGTATAACCAAAAGATTCAGGAAGTAATCAGACGAATAAAAAGTGATGAGAATTGGATGAAAAGTGTGGCAGAAAAAGCAAAAGAACAAAACATTTCAGTCGATTCAATGCTAGTGCTCGATGCCAAATGGGTAATTGAAAATGAGTAATCAAATAGTAAAAAGATTATCGCCTCCTGGTTGCGACAAACATCAGTATTTCTTAAAATAGTTTGAAAATTCTAAATTATATTTCACCTTTAAAACAACAAACAGAGTTAATATGGCAAAATCGCTGGTAAACACAAATGCTAAATTTGGCACCATGCCGGTTTTTCTTACGGCACTTTCCACCATACTTGGCGCAATTCTATTTCTGCGTTTTGGATGGGCTGTTGGTCAGGTTGGTTTTATTGGTGTTATGGGCATAATTGTTTTAGGCCATGTAGTAACTATCCCTACCGCTTTTGCTGTTGCTGAAATTGCCACCAACCAGCGTGTGCAGGGTGGCGGTGCATATTACATCATTAGCCGGTCATTTGGGTTAAATATTGGCGGAGCCATCGGCATTGCTTTGTACCTTTCGCAGGCCATTAGCGTGGCTTTTTATGTGATTGCATTTGGTGAAGCTTTTGAACCGGTTATCCGCTGGATTGATGAAACCTACAATTTCCTCATCCCCGACCGTCGGTGGATTTCCATCCCCACAATGTGTATCCTTTCGGCATTAATACTTACAAAAGGAGCCAATGTGGGCATGAAAGCCTTGTATGTTGTTGTAATTATTTTACTCACATCTATCGCCATGTTCTTTTTAGGCGAGTCATCTATAAAACCCGAAACAATTGATTTTCACAGCACCATACCTGAGCATCTCAATTTCTTTTTTGTTTTTACCATAATCTTCCCGGCATTTACAGGACTTGCCGCCGGATTGGGTCTTTCGGGCGATTTAAAAGATCCCAAAAAATCCATTCCCAGCGGAACCTTGTGGGCAACAGTAGTAGGTATGCTGGTTTATGTTGCCATTGCCTATAAATTCGCCATTTCTGCATCTCCCGAGGACTTGGTAGCCGACCAGCTGATTATGAGCAAAATTGCCATTTGGGGACCAATAATACCAATCGGTCTGGCCGCCGCTTCGCTAAGTTCTGCCTTAGGTTCAATTATGGTTGCGCCGCGTACTTTGCAGGCAATCGGATTCGACGATATTTTCCCGCAAGGAAGTCTAAACCGATGGTTTGCCAAAGGGAGAAAAACGGATAACGAACCCATCAACGGATCGTTGATTACTATTATTATTGCCTTTATTTTTGTTGCAATTGGCGATGTTGATTTTGTTGCACAAATCATCTCCATGTTTTTCATGGTAACCTACAGCGCAATCTGCCTTATCTCGTTACTGGAGCATTTTGCTGCCGATCCGGCCTATCGGCCAACATTCCGTTCCAGCTGGCACATCTCGCTTATCGGAACTCTGTCTTCCTTGTGGCTGATGTTTAAGATGAACACTACTTATGCTGCTGTTTCCGTAATAATTATGGCCATGATTTATTACATCAT
>DASQBW010000090.1:0-4185 GCA_035635015.1 Draconibacterium sp.
TTTAACCCGGTTCCCGATGGCAACGATTATGTGGAAATTTACAATAACTCGGAAAAAGAAATTCCACTGAACAAACTTTACCTGGCCTCGCGCGACAACGATTTGGAGCTGACTCAGATTTATGTACTCACCAGCGAAAAACACAAACTTCTACCCAACGAATATTTGGCATTAACCAAAGATACACTGGGTGTTTTCCCGTGGTTTACCATTTCTTGTCCGGAGTGTTTTTTACAAATGGAAAAATTCCCGTCGTTTAATAACGATGATGATTACGTGGTTTTGCTGAATAATGATCTGGAGATCATCGACGAATTTTATTACTTCGAAAAAATGCATTCACCCATTTTTTACGACCGCGAAGGAATTTCTCTCGAACGTATTTCTTTTTCGCAACCAACTAACGTTGCTTCAAACTGGCATTCGGCTTCCACGCAGTCGGGTTATGGCACGCCCGGCTATCAGAACTCGCAATTGATGAACGAGGAAGCACAAAAAGTATCAGTCACTTTTCAGCCGGAAGCATTTTCGCCCAACAACGATGGTTATAACGACAATTATTCCATCGATCTTTCGATGGACAGTCCCGGCTATATTTGCAACATTCTAGTATTTGACTCGGCCGGACGCCGCCTCTGTAAACTTGCCGACAATGAGGTTTTAGGAACACACGAACAAATATCATGGAATGGTGAGGACGAAGCAGGAAACCATCTGCCAACAGGTGCCTACATTGTAATGGTTGAAGTTTTTAATACCAAAGGAACGGTGGAACGTTTTAAAGACGGAGTAGTTTTAACGGATCGGTTTGAATAGACATTATCTTTTACGAAACAAAAAAGAGGCACAAAGAAAACCAAGACTAAGGCCGGTGATCATGACAAAAAGACTGGCTCCCTTTGAATGCACAAAAAATATATAAAGCAGTTTTTACTTATCAGATTACGAATGAACATTAACAACTCATTCTTCTTAAAAACTAAAACCAACCTTTTAAATTCATCCAATGCCGGAAAATTTTATCAAATAATGATTTACGTGACTTTAATTTATAGTACCGTCGAGACCGACCATCTCCTGCTTTTTCCCACTGTCCAACAATTAATTTCTCCTTTTCCATTTTTTTGAGCAGCGGATATAAATTTCCATGCTTCCATGGCAACCTACCGTCAATTTCCTTCTCAAGGTTTTTTACAATCTCGTAACCAGACAATTCTTTTTCGCTTAACAGTCTTAATATATGTGACTTATGCGGCTCAGCTATTAATGTTTTCATAAATAGTGATTATACATATTTATATCAAACAAATATAGATATTTAACAAAACATTACATAGTGTAATTTTCTATATAATGATCGGTAGAACCTTGTTCTGTAATTGAAGGCACGAAAATTCCACTAATATTTAGCATCGGCAGTGAATACAGTTGGTTTTGAGTCCCCCGCAAGACAGGTTAATTTTAGCTTGGCTTTCAGTCAGCTATTCATTCTGAAAATCTACGCAAGGCGAGGCCTTAAACTGATATTAAGCGTCTTTTAAGGATGAAAAAAATACATTTATTTAAATCTTCGAATATTGATCCACTTTTTTGACTAAAGCATGGTGAAAAACACATACCTAATTAGCTTAGGTATTATATTTTTCATAATTTTGATCATGCAAAAAAATAATTTGTACAAGGGAAGTCTTTCAACCATTGCGCTTTCGCTGTTAAAGGAGCAGGGCAAAATGTATGGTTACCAGATTACCCGCGAGGTGGAAAAAATTACCAACGGCCAGCTAAAAGTTACCGAAGGAGCACTATACCCCACCCTGCATAAACTGGAAGCCAAAGGCCTTTTGAGTGTTGAAATGGCGAAAGTGAACAACCGTGTCCGCAAGTACTATTTTATAACCGAAAAAGGGAAAAAAGAGACTGCCAACCTGTTGAACGAAATGAAAAGTTTTATTTCGAATATGGAAGTATTGATTAATCCAGAACTGGCATAAATGAACCGAACGCTAACTCAAGAACAAATAACAAAACTATTTGCCTGGTGCGAAAAATACGAAGTTTACGATTACGATTTGCAGATCGAAATTGTCGACCACCTGGCATCAGCAATCGAACACCAATGGGAAGAAAATCCTAAACTTAGTTTTGGTTGGGCATTAAAAAACATCCGCGATAAATTTGGTTGGCGCGACTTTCGTAAATTAGAAAGGAAAATGCAACGACAACTTAAGCATAAATTTCGGTTAATACTGTTTCGCTACTTTTCACAATACTTAAAACTTCCCAAACTTATAATCACATTTTGTCTCTCCATTATTTTTTTCATCCTATTACAATTACTCGAGAACAACAGCATTTTAATAATTCTGTATTGCATTCCTATATCGCTTGCCTCCATTTATTCTTCATTTGTTTTGTTCCCCAAAAAAATTGAAATCAATCTCTCAACAAAAAAATCGTTTATGATATTGGAATACTTACACGAAACCAACAAGAATATCAGCACCTTAGGATTACTACCAATATATGGCCTGCTTTTCTTTAATCTCGAATCCATCAGGAATTCCAATTTTATATGGATAGAAATATTTATTGCACTGATTATGGCTTTTGCAAGCATTTTACTTTGGGGATATTTCTTTTATCTGCCCGAAAAAATTCGCGATTATTTTATGAAAAACTACCCGGAATACGCACAATAGATATGAACCGACAAATGACACAACAGGAAACTGACCACCTTTTTAAAGTTTGTGAAAACCACGATGTTTTGCAGTATGATTTGCAAATTGAACTGGTTGACCACCTTGCATCCTTAATTGAGCAACACTGGACAGAAAAACCGGAAGATCCTTTTAAATACGCTTTGTATAAAGCACTGCAAAAATTTGGCCCCTCCGGATTTCAACAAATAGAAGAACAAAAACAAAGAGAACTTACCCGAAAATATCACCGCGTTTTGTGGAACCATCTTGTAGATTTTTATCGTTGGCCCAAAATGTTGTTAACATTAGCCCTTAGCTTCGGAGTGCTTTTGTTGCTAAAAAACTTAAGCGAATTACATTGGCTTTTAGTTATTTACACTGCCATAATCTGTGTTGGTGCAGTAATTTACAATTTACGCTTTAAATCAAAAAATAAGTCAGAACCAACAAACGGCAAATCATTTTTGTTGTTAAACCAGCTGAAAGAGATTCAATTACTGGCCTTGGTATTCTGCAATCTGCCCCTTTATTCAAATCTCATTTTCATATTTTTGAAACCTTACAATATCAGCTTACCAAACAATAACTTTGTCTTATTTCCAATTGCCTTGCTTATTGTAAGCTCGCTCATTATTCTGTTTGGCTACTTTTTTTATATCCCTCAAAAAATAAAAGAATATTTTACCCAACAGTTTCCCGAATTTGCAACATAGAATAACCATGAACCGACAAATAACACAAGAAGAAACAGATCAGCTTTTCCAGTTTTGCCGAAGACATTATGTGCATCATTACGATATACAAATTGAGCTGGTTGACCACCTGGCATCGGCCATTGAAGAACAATGGGAACAAAATCCGGAACTGAGTTTTGATGAAGGATTAAAAAACTCGTTTAAAAAATTCGGGATTTATGGATTCAGCAAAATTAAAAAGCAAAAGGGAAAAGAGCTCCGGCGAAAATACAACCGAATGTTGTGGGACTTTCTTTTGGAGTTTTATCGCTGGCCAAAAGTAATTACAACATTTGCAGGTACTCTTGGGATATTTTTGCTGCTTCAACTTTTAAATCAAACGATGTGGTTTGTTGGAGGCTATGTACTGATTTTACTACTTGTAACCGTTTTATTCCATCATTTTGTTTTCAAAAAGATGAAGTTAAAAATCATTCCAGGTAAATCATTTCTGTTGGCTGATCACCTGGAAAATTCAACACAAGTGTATATTGGCCTTGCCCAATTGCCGAATATTGTTTATCAAGCATTTAACATTTCTGGGGTTAAAGTAATTGAGAACAATTTTATACTTTTGGCAATATCCTTTTCGTTGGTATTAGTTACAGTCTTGCTATATGGTCAACTTTTTTATATCCCAAAAAAGATTAAAGAACACTTTTAGAACAATTTGCCGAGTTTGCTTTGTAACTTTTTCAAGGAACAACTGACCAACAAATAAGAAAAACAAAAAACAATAACCTCATAAT
>DASQBW010000091.1:0-1686 GCA_035635015.1 Draconibacterium sp.
TATGATATAGATTTTCAGCCAAAATATATACCAATATTACCCGGTAAAATTTTAACACAATCAATATCAACTGGATTATTAATAAAACTATAGCACTATGGCTAACAGCTATGTAAAGCATAAGCACTGAAACACATCAAAATTACTACTTTTTTTTCTTTTTTTAGCTCTATAACTATTTATAATAAGGACAATAGAAGGTTCTGTCAAGGGCGGCTGAGGTACGAAGCCGTTTATATACCCTTGACGGGTTCTTATATTGGTCGTACTTTTGAGAAAGAGCTAAAAATTAAAATTAATAATACATGCTGCTATATGTGATCAATTGTCACAGTCCATTTATTATTTTTAAAATGGGAGGCACATGCTCATACAAGATTATCAATGATAATCACCACGCTGTTAAGTGCTCATCCCTAAATTTTGAATATTAATTTTAAGCTATACCTCTTTCATATTTTTTTCTGTTGCGCATTACAAAATATATTTTGCTTAACAGTTTTCGCGCAACTTTAATAAGTGCTTTTTTCGAATTTGATTTTTTGCACGCTTCCTGAAAATAAGCTAACATTGCTACATCAGCCCGAATTGCTTGCCATGATGCTTCAACAATCAATGGACGCAAATAATTATTGTGTCTATATGTTATTGAGCCTATTCTTTCGGTTTCACCGCTTTGTTTAATACGAGGTATTAAACCAACATAACTGGCGAAATTTTTAAAATGTACAAACCTGTTAATGTCACCAATTTCAGCCATAATACCAATAGCTGTTATTTGACCTATACCAGGAACAGATAATAATAAATTATACAGTTCACGGTCTATTTGCCTGGCATTGTTTCTCAGCTCTTGTTCCAGCAAACGCCTTTGTTCATGTAAAAATTTTAATCTCGAAATAAGTTGTCTCAAATGGTATGTTGCATTTGAATCAGAAAATTTAAGCTGTTCTAACCATGTAATGTATTGCTTTGATTTTGGATTTTTTATAAATGCTTCAGGAACTTCAATGGTACGATATGCAAAAAAGCTTTTTATTCGTCCTTTTGTTGTTCTGATATCTTTGGCCAGAGCTAACCGGGATCTGAATAAACTTCTGAATTCTTCTTGTTTTGGATTAAAAACATGGATGCCTTTTAAAAAACCTCCCCTCAATGATTCTGCAATTCTACGACTGTCGTTTTTATCAGTTTTATAATGCGAATCTTTATTACTTCGGGGAATATCAGCAGGATTAATAACAATATTACTGATCCCATGTTTTATTAAATTACGATGATGATTAAAACCGCAAAAACCAGCCTCGTAAGCGGAATAGTATTTTGCACCGGGATAACGACTGGTTAAATAAATATACAGTGCTTCAACACTGGGAGGCTGACTAATATTTTGTAAACATATTTGTTCACTTAATACGGTAACATGCCAACTTTTTTTGTGAACATCTAAACCTATATATAAGTTCTGTCCACTGAAATCGATTTTTTTTGTAATTTGTGCTTGCATAGGCCTATGTTATTAAAGTTATTATATAAAAATATTAAACATTTGTGCCTCCCTCAAAAAGGGATGAGCACTGGCCTATGCTTTATCATAGTGGCTCATACCACAGCGGGGCGGTACGTTTTGTATCGGGCATTTCGTCTCCGTTTCGGCATTTTTGTCGGTGGATAAAAACGCGTCCC
>DASQBW010000092.1:0-2257 GCA_035635015.1 Draconibacterium sp.
CATCGTAATCCATGTTATTTTGAAATTTATTGATATTTGATTTATGTAAGTAACACCTCACCTTAAGAAAGGTTCTTACAAATTTACTTCTTTTACGATGCAATTAAAAGATGTTGTCAGGTGGATTCTCAGGAAATAAGATTCAATCTTCTCCTTACTTACTCTCTATTTAATTTTGAATAGGTATCCAACAATTCGCCGGCGGCAATAAACGAACTCATTTTATCACTCAGCACATAATTCTCAAGAACCTTTAACTTTTCTTTAATCTCCGGATGATCGTAGAAATTTCGTTTAAGTTGCTCAGCAATTGTTTCGTGCATCCAGTAGATAGACTGTTGATTTCGCTTTTGATAGAAATACCCGTTATTTTTGGTGAGCGTTCTGTACTTTTCTATTTGTTCCCATACTGCTTCAATTCCTGTTTTTTTGTAGGCCGAACAGGTAAGCACATTTGGGTCCCAGTCCGAATCCTTTTTAGGAAAAAGGTGCACAGCGTTTCGATACTGAACTTTGGCCATTTCAGCCTTTTCAACATTGTTGCCATCGGCTTTGTTAATGGCAATTACATCTGCCATTTCCATTATCCCCCGTTTTATTCCCTGTAACTCGTCGCCGGCACCTGCCAACATGAGTAAGAGAAAAAAATCGGTCATTGAATGAACAGCTGTTTCACTTTGTCCGACACCAACTGTTTCGATAAAAATATTACGAAAACCTGCGGCTTCGCACAGGATTATGGTTTCGCGGGTTTTGCGGGCCACCCCCCCTAATGATCCCGCCGATGGGCTTGGCCGGATATAAGCATCGTTATCGCTGGCTAGCTCTTCCATTCGGGTTTTGTCGCCCAGAATACTACCTTTGGTTCTTTCGCTGCTGGGGTCGATAGCAAGTACGGCCAGTTTCTCTCCTTGGCTTGTTATGTGCTTCCCTAGTGCCTCAATAAAAGTACTCTTCCCTACGCCCGGAACACCAGTAATGCCAATGCGTACCGAGTTGCCACTGTGCGGCAAACAAGCTTTAATAATTTGTTGTGCCAGTTGCTGATGTGCCGTTTTCGAGCTTTCAACCAGTGTAACCGCTTTACTTAACACAGTTATGTCTCCTTTAAGGATTCCATTTACATATTCATCAACCGACAATAAGGTTCTCTTTTTTTTCAGAAATCGCTGAATGGAATCGTTATTTACCATCTCGGGTTGTTCAATTCCGCTGTTTACCTTTAGTCCTTTATAACGAGGGTCATTTTCAATATGGTGTGTATCTTTCTTTGACATTTTTGTAAAGTTTATCGTTCAAAAGTACAGCAAAAAAGAAGGTGCTGCAAGTTTCACCTGCAACACCTTTTAATATATTGACTTTAAATAAACTTAGCTTGCACTCGGAACAACAATATTACTTGATATACGCAATGTTGTTGTTGAATTTTTTGGATCGTTGGTAATAACCGTAATCGATTTACTCTGACGACCACGCTTGCCGCGTGAATCGAAAGTTACTTTTATCGGAGCAGTTTCGCCAGCTGCAATTACGTTTTTCGATGGAGCTACAGCTGTACAACCACATGACGAACGTACTCTTCTGATAATTAAATCAGATTTACCATCATTCGTTAAATTAAAAGTATGTTCTTTTTTGTCTCCCTGGTTCATTTCACCAAAATCAAACGACTTCTCTGGAAAGTTAACAACCGGTGCTGCTGCCAGCTCTTCGGCGGTTAGGTGAGAAAAATCTTCCTGAATGGTAGCACTTATGCCAATAGAACTTTTGTAATCGTTGCTTCCGTCAAGTGAAAGATAGATGCGGTGAGAAGCAAAACCATAAGTATCAGCTGCATCTGAATCGTAAGTTACGATTAATTTACCTGTTCCGTTTGCAGGAATTGTTTCAGGCTCAACTTTTGCTGTTACATGTTTTGGAACCGTACGAAATCCAACTTTTACTTCTTTGTCATTGTCGTTTACCAGCTCCAGTTCTTTTGTTACAACATCACCTTTTTTGATGTTGGCATACGAAATATAATTCGATTTTACCCTTAAAGAACCAACTTGTCGCGGATATTTTTCAGCAAGCGTTTTCTCGCGCGGTGCAACCTGTCCAGTTATTCTTAAAATTACGGTTTGATTCTCGGCATTTGAACTTACCGTTACCGATTTATTAAAAGACCCCGGACGGTTTTTAGGATTATAACTTACAACAATACTTCCGTTTTCGCCCGGTGCAACAGGTTCACGCGTCCAGCTTGGAGTAGTACAAC
>DASQBW010000093.1:0-10053 GCA_035635015.1 Draconibacterium sp.
ATATACAACAGGAAGATAAAAGCAACCGGCAACTGCTTAACAAACATTACGATGAGTTTATAAGAAATTACGGTCGGTTAAACGATCCTAAAAATCTTGGATTAATAAAAATGGATCCGTCAGCCAACGAGGTATTGGCATTGGAACGAGGGGTAAATGGAGAACTTGTCAAAGCAGATATTTTCACACAGCCTGTTGCTTTTAATGCCCATGAACTGGACCAGGTGGACACATCGGAAGAAGCCCTGGCCGCATCATTAAATAAATTTGGAGAAGTACAAACCGAATATATGTTATCCCTCCTGGATGGAAAGAGCAGAGAGGAAATGGTTGGCGAGCTACACGGGCGGATTTATTACAATCCGCTTATAAAAAACTATGAAGTTACAGACCGTTTTGTCGCCGGGAATGTTGCTGAGAAAGCACAAAAGATAGAAGAATATCTGAAAACTCACCCCAATGATGAAGCCTCACAGGAGTCGCTTAAAGTATTGCAAAATGCAATTCCAAAACCTATTGCCTTTGATGAACTTGATTTCAACTTCGGTGAGCGTTGGATACCGGCACACATCTATGGACAGTATGCCAGCCGCTTGTTTAAAACAGTGGTTGATATACATTATTCGCCATCGGTGGATGAATTTTCGGTAAAAAGCCAGTTTACAAACGCCAATATCTACGAAAAGTATGCGGTAAGATCGCAGAGTCGCACCTACGATGGAATTGCCCTGTTAAAGCATGCTTTAGTGAATACCACTCCAAACATTACCAAACGAATAATGGTTGGCGACAAAGAAGTAAAAGTTAAAGACAGCGAAGCCATCCAGTTAGCCAACAGTAAGATTGATGAACTAAGAAATGGATTTACGGATTGGTTAAACGAACAAAAGCCTGAGTTTAAACAGGATTTGAGCGATTTATACAACAATACTTTTAATTGTTATGTGCGGCCAAATTACGATGGTTCGCATCAAATTTTTCCAAATCTCGATTTAAAAGCACTGGGTATTGAAGGTTTGTATAACAGTCAGAAAGATGCAGTTTGGATGCTAAAACAAAACGGAGGTGGTATTTGTGATCACGAAGTTGGAGCCGGGAAAACATTAATAATGTGTTGTGGTGCTTACGAAATGAAACGCCTGAAACTAGCCAATAAACCTATGATTGTTGGGTTAAAAGCCAATATTCACGAAATAGCCCAAACCTTTCGGACTGCATACCCCTATGCAAAATTGCTTTATCCGGGTAAGCAGGATTTTACACCGTCAAAACGAGTCAAGATTTTTAGCGATATTAAAAACAATTCCTGGGACGCTATTATTCTTACCCACGACCAATTTGGAATGATACCGCAATCTCCCGAACTTCAAAAACAAATTCTGCAGGCATAGTTGGATAGTGTTGAAGAAAACCTTGAGGTGGTAAAAAGACAAGGAGGCGAAGTCTCACGGGGAATGTTAAAGGGATTATTGAAACGTCAACTAAACCTTGAGGTAAAACTAAAAACTATCGCCCATGATATTGAAAACAGAAAAGACAATGTAGTTGATTTTAAGATGATGGGCATTGATCATCTTTTTGTAGATGAAAGCCACCGTTTTAAAAACCTGATGTTTAATACACGTCACGATCGGGTTGCAGGCATGGGAAATCCACAGGGAAGCCAGCGTGCATTAAACATGTTGTTTGCCATTCGGACCATCCAGGAACGAGCCGGTAAAGATTTGGGAGCAACCTTTTTGTCGGGAACAACCATTTCAAATTCATTGACAGAATTGTTTTTGCTGTTTAAATACCTACGCCCGAAGGAGCTGGAACGCCAGCAGATAAAAACCTTTGATGCCTGGGCCTCGGTTTACGCAAAAAAGACCACTGACTATGAATTTTCGGTAACCAATGAAATAGTTCAGAAAGAACGTTTCCGCTATTTTATTAAAGTGCCTGAGCTGGCAGCATTTTACAATGAAATAACCGATTACCGAACAGCAAAGGACATCGGCATTGACCGGCCTGAAAAAGTAGAAGTTCTGCATAATATACCACCAACTCCGCAACAGGAAGAGTTTATTAAAAAACTGGTAGCTTTTGCTAAAAATGGTGATGCAACTTTGTTAGGAAGATCCCCATTGTCCGAAAGAGAAGAAAAGGCAAAAATGTTGATTGCGACCAACTATGCCCGGAAAATGTCTCTGGATATGCGTATGATCAGCCCGCATTATGATGATCACATTGATAATAAAGCATCGCATTGTGCATCGCAGATACATGCCTACTACAAAAAGTTTGACGAATATAAAGGAACACAGTTTGTTTTTTCCGATCTGGGAACGTACAAGCCCGGAGAATGGACACCATACAGCGAAATAAAAAGAAAACTTGTTGAAGACTTTAGAATCCCGGCACATGAAATACGATTTATACAGGAAGCAAAAACAGAAAAAGCCAGGAAGACCCTAATTGTAGCGATGAATGAAGGTCGGATTCGTGTACTGTTCGGATCAACCGAGATGTTGGGAACAGGTGTAAACGCACAAAAGCGGGCTGTAGCTCTGCATCATCTGGATTCACCATGGCGACCATCGGATTTGGAACAGCGAGAAGGACGGGCAATCCGCAAAGGAAATGAAATTGCTCAGCTAGTAGCGGATAATAAGGTTGATGTGATCATTTATGCCGTAGAAAAGAGTTTGGACTCTTACAAGTTTAATCTGCTCCACAATAAGCAACTTTTTATTCAGCAATTGAAAACCAATAATCTGGGGAAACGAACTATTGATGAAGGTAGTCTCGATGAAAAGTCGGGGATGAATTTTTCAGAGTATGTGGCCATTCTTTCAGGAAATACCGATTTATTGGAAAAAGCAAAATTGGAGAAACGTATAGCTGCATTGGAAAGCGAACGACAAGCTTTTAACAGGAGCAAGTCAACAGCGCGTTTTCGACTGGAAGATATTCTTCAGAGTAGTGAATTGCATCAGGGAATAATTACAAAAATGCAGACTGATTGGACGGCGTTTAATGGTGCTCTCCAAAAAGATGAATCGGGAAATATTATTAATACGATAAGAATTGACGGAGTGAATGGATCGAATCCTAAACTTGTAGGAGCCAGACTTAATGAAATTAGTGAGACGATTAGGACAGATAATGAGTTCCGAAAAATTGGGAGTTTGTATGGCTTTTCAATCCTGGTAAAAACTGAGGCTAGTATGAAAGACGGTTTTGATTTTAAAGAAAACCGGTTTTTCATTGAAGGGAAGAGCGGATTAAAATATACACACAACAACGGTCATATTGCCAAAGATCCGAAGTTGGCAAGCAGTAGTTTTTTGAAAGCCATAAAGTGGATTCCGTATTTAATTGATAATCATAAAACATTTGTAGAGAATGCAGGAAAAGATATTCCTGTGTTGGAAGAAGTTGTGAAAAGTGCCTGGAGAAAAGAAGGTGAATTAAAAGGCCTAAAAGCTGAATTAGTCGGTTTAGAGCGAAAAATACAACAGAGTTATGTAGATAGTGAGCTAAATAAAGTTAAAATTTCCATCTGAAATCTACTTTTTCTAATACTTTAATTATTAATATGTTACATGGAAGTCGATGGCATAATAAACATAAATCTTCGTATTGACGTTAATAGGCTGATTAGTAGAATGGTATGGATTTTGCTTTTTTCTCATCGCAAACACAAATCTTTGAACATGATAAAAAATAAGAGCGCACGTTTATTACTCGAATTAAACAACGAGTTAACACTATTAAAAATTCGTGAATTAGACACCATCAAACAAGCATCAACTGCTATCGGAATTTGTAGAGACACTTTTACTGATCTAAGAGCATTAGTTCTAAATTCCCAATTCGCTAATGAGCAGGACGAACTGTACTTTTTCAAAAAAATTAAACCGGAGTTTTTTAGCAAGCTTATTTATTACACTGAGATTTTACGAATCGAAACCCATCGTCCGCATTCGAACAGAAAATTCCAGATAAAATACTTGAAAGGCGAGTTCTCGAAATGTCAGGGTTACATAAAAGCAAACTATGAGTTTTGCCAATATTATAAGGGCGGACAAACCCATCTCGATGAGAAGTATTTTAAAAGAAATGGCCATGCGGCACCCTATTCAAACGGTAATTTCAGTCATTTTGTTAATCCTGAATTCAGCACATCTCATGATGAAGTAGTGGCTTACATTATTGCCAATGAGGGATTAGAAAGGTATCTCGATTGTGAAATAATAAAGTTAAGAAAGAAGAGACAAGTTGAGCCGATCAAAGATTTAAATGGAAAATCAAACCTAAAATGGACTGCTCCCAAGGTTGCCCTTATTGAGCTTATTTATGCATTGCACAGCCAAAATTGTTTCAATAACGGGAATATTGATGTGATCGAAATCATACGGTTCTTTGAGCAAATACTGGATATCGAACTCAATAAATCATATCGTACTTTTATTGATATTAAGGAACGACAAAATGAAAAGGCGAAGTTTCTATTGGAGTTACAGAAGGCATTAATAAAAAGACTTGATGATTTGGATAAGTTGAATTGAGTTTTCTCGATTAGGCTCAGACTAAGGTTGTTCTAGCTGAGCTATAAAATTAGAGGTTCTTACAGCCCTTGTTAATAAAATCAGTTACATCAGATTCCAGATAATAGACCTTTCTTCCAATTAGGCGGTAAGGAAGTTTGCCGGAAGTCCGAAAGCGTTGCAAAGTCCGTGTACTTACCTTTAACAAAAGACATAGGTCCTGGTTATCGAGTAAGATTTCATCATCGATTTTAGGCGTAATTGAATTGTCCTGTCGATCAATCTTTCGCTGAAGATGCTCAATTTGGTTTGTCAAGCGATTCATCCATGAATCAAAATATCTTTGGTCGATGTACATGCCTTCGATTTTTTGGAGGTTATTGACCAATTGAAATACCTTGAGTGATGTACTTTTTGCGTAAGTCATCCAGTGTTTTCTGGTCGGTAGGGATAATCTTTTCCTGAAGTGACTTTTCGATGTCAGAGAGTCGATATAAGCATTTCCCACGAAGCATAGTGAAGCTAACCATCTTATCATTACGAAGGCGCTGTAGCGTTCTTGTACTAATCTTTAACAAATCAGCCACTTCATTACTGTTAAGCCAAACTTCTGATGCCGCTTCCGAATTGGAATTCTGATTGGTAACGTATTGAGCTATGCTTTCAATTCTTTCAACCAGTTCCTGATATGCCTTGCTTTCAATTGTAATTACTTCCATGAGCATTAATGTTTGAAACAAAGGTTAAAAGTTTCAAGCACTCTGTTTCCCAACCTTTTACCAAGTTGGGAGAAATTTGTATTCGTGACATTGTTCTTGTCGTTTTGCCATAAGTCAAAAATTATTTGTTGAAATGAAAAAATCGTGTAGAGTAAACGTGTATTTAAAGGTTGTGAATTCCATGAAAACACAGAAGTAAATAATATTTATGTGATTAAAGAAATAACAATTTCAGGTATTTAATTATTAAAAGTACAATTGAATTGGTAGTAAAGACTCTGTCTTTATTAGTGACGAAATCTTATATAATTGAATTAAATATTATTGTTTTTAGGGAGATTATAATGTTAATTGGCTTTTACTTTATTTAAAACCTTTTTATAAGTATATTTGTATTATACTTGGAACATATACGTTTATATGTAATTCAATAAAATAGAGAATTATGAGTAAGATAGGAAAAGAACTTATGGGAGCCTCGTCGATACCGTTAATATTATCTATTCTTCAGGATGGTGATACTTATGGATATGACATTATGAAAAGATTGAAAGAGCTTTCTAATGGTAGAATTATATGGAAAGAAGGGAGTCTTTATCCTGTATTGAAGAAGATGGAATCATTAAAATATATTAAATCCTATTGGGATGTAAAACATTTTGATCGGCCAAGAAAATATTATAAGATCCTGGCTGAAGGAAATGACGCCTTAGTGCAATCAAAAGAAGACTGGGCTTTGATGCAAAATATATTCGATACGTTGTGGGCAAAGAGTCTTGGTTGAAGTAAAGAGTAGCTAAAGTATTTCTATTTTTTGTTCTAATTGTCAAACACTCCTATAATATATGGAATCATCAGATGACTTTAATCTAAATATTCAGATTAAAAATTGGACGTTTAAAAATTTAAAAGAGAATGAAGTAACTCCATCAGACAGGCAAGAATTTATGAATCACTTCTATGACTCAATTCAAGAATTGGTTGACATGGGATTGTCAGAAGAAGAAGCTTTTTTTGTTGTTGAAAGAAGATTTGGAGAAAGAAGAGATTGGGCATCAGAACTAAAATCAGCAAATGAAGATAATATTCAACTAAAACAAATTACTACCGTATTTACAAGTGTTGTTATTTATCTTGTTTTGTATAATTTAATGGTATGTATGGGAAGAAGCCTTCTAATCATTAGTAATTATCTAGGTGTGGATATTAGAAATTCTCTTGATTATACAAAAAGGTTTTTCTTTTTTATGTACGCTTTGAACATTGCTGCTATCGTAGCCCTCTATTTTATTCACAAACCAATTAAGTGGATTTTGAAAAATATATCGATGAAAATAAGGAGTATTGTTATCTTATTGTTTTTTTTGATTCTGTCATTAATATTAGAGAATTACCTCGTTCCTGTTCTTGCAAATGAGATTGAACACGTAGCTTATCGATCACTATATTTCCAACAAGAGTTAGGCTTCAAATATGTATATTCATTCTTAATTGGAACAGGATATCTCATCATCTACTTAAAATCTTATAAAAAGAACAATATTGTTTAACTTTTACAAATATTTTTATTTATTTAGAGTATCTATTTAAATAAATATTTATGAATAAAATTTTCTTTGCTGTTATTATAGCATTTCTTGTGATTTCGTGTGAAGAGGAACAAATAAGTTATTCATGTGATCCAGAAATTGATGCCATTGTTAAGTCTGGTGTTATAGAGTCGTCTCAGTTGGATTTATCTGAGTTACTCGAATATGATATTCAGCTACAAAAGGCTATTTACCGTAGTATGTCACCCCAAAAGAAAAAGGCGATTTGGATTGAAAGGCTGGATAAGATTATGACTAATAAAGACTTTTCATTGATGGAGTTGGGGCATATTGATAAATTGAAAACTTATGTAATGCAAGACTCATTTGATCCTTCAAAAGATGACCAAGAAATTTTAGATGTCAGAAAAGCAATTGAAAACGAATGGAAGAAGATTGCAATAGATAAGCTGAATTGGGATTTGTCAAAGGTGGGATTTATGGTAAGTTCGCTATATGTCAGTGAACTCAAATATCAAGAAACCATTCAAGACCAGATTGGACTTACTCTTGAAATGTTAGAAGCCGACTGTAGTTGCAGCAGCGAGTCAAGCTATTGCGGAGGCCCAGCTTGCATTGTTGGTGGATGTACGGAGACCTCCGCTTGTGGTTGGTTGTGGCAATATAGTTGTGATGGGTATTGTAACTATTAGATTGTACTTGCAAGCTCGTGTTTTATAAGAGATGTTTATACCACTCTTTAATTAGTCCATTAAGGGAGAAATTTACAATCATAATAAGCTCATATCATGTTGTGAATTTTTCAAACTTGGAAATTAGTTTTATAAAAAAGATTATACACTTGGGATATTCAAAGAACATTTAATTCTATAAAATGTAAGCTTACAATATGATCAATTAACAATGTCAATAAGAAAATAATTAGTCGAGAAACACAGATATAATACAAACTCAATAGTAAAATTCTCAATATTTTATTACTGCGTGTTTGCCCTTAAATAATTGAAAAATGAATTTTTATAACAACAACAAACTCAAGGTAAAAGCCCGGAAATAGTTCCGGGCTATAATATATTTGAAAATAACGTAGCAGGGCTGCAACCCTATATGCTACACTAAAAACCATTAAATTTATGAAATTTTATCAAATCTTACCAATTCATCTGAGCTACTGCTCTTTAAATCTTAATGATGCCCGAACAGAAGTTTCCAAAAATAATTTTGAGATTTCTTTATTAAATAATTAGGCACCATAAATGAAATAAATTGCTCATTCAGCAGCGATTATGATTTAATATTGAAGTAAGACCTTAATCACTCTTGAAATTGGATCAAGTTTGTTTGCCATATCCAGAAAAAAAATCTGCGATATAGCTGTTTTTACCTGATCTCCCAAAGTGGCACAAAACGAACCGTTAGAGTAACCAGCCTGAACCGGAGTGGCACAAAACGAACCGAAAAATATCCGCTTTTTAGCTATCCGGTGGCACAGTTTGAACCGAAATCACTGGCACAAACCACTCCGAAATCGGTGGCACAAAACGAACCAGAATAGCCAAAAGCCATTATGTCCATGGTCTTGTTCCTTCAGGTTTGTTGTCTCGGGGAATGTACAGGCATTTCTTTTATCGATTCTACCCCTATCCATTTGCAACATAAAAAGGTAAAGACAACACAAAACGTTTAAAGACCTGGCTGGCCACAAAAGGAAAATGTTCGATGGGCTGGTTCTTTGGTTTTAATTTTAAGCTCCAAATTGTTGTAAATGATAAATTTCAACCATTGGATGAATCCAGAGATGAAAAAAAGCAAGATGGATATTAGATTACAACTATAAAAGACCGCTTGATGCATTGGGAGGAATGATTCCCTAGGATATACCCCTTTACCCCAACTTACCAGCCTCAAAGTTGCACGGTTTCAACCGAAATGTGTGGCACGTTCACACTGAAATAGTCATTCCCTTTCAATCATCAAATCTTTCTAGTAATGATTGATAGTAATGTTCAACGAAGTCTTTAGAATGATTGTCTAAAACAAATGGAGAGCTTATGTTTAAGTTGCTATCACAGAAAAAAAGATATGGAATATTCTTTTTGTCAAAATCAATTCCTAAATCAAGATTTTCGGTCTCATAAAGATCAATTTCGATTTTGTTTGTAATCATGAAGTTGCAAATTTGACTCGTTGACTTGTTTGTTAGAAGAATAACTCTTCGTTTCCCAATTTTTTTAGTCAAAGTTTTCAACGAAGCTAATTCCGTCTCAATACATGAACTGCAATTGGAAGCAAAAAATCTAAAAATGATCTTTTTTTCATCAATTATTTCTTTTAAACGACTGTTATCCCTTGTACTTATTTCATTTAATTCAACTTTATTTACTGCGATATTAAATAAAGACCTTTCTAAAATGTAATAATATGAAAAAGCCGATTGAAAGATCTCACTTTTTTGTGCTTCTGCATATTCTATCTCAAGATTTTTATAAATAAGTTCCTCATTAATACTTTTGTATTGTTCTCCCAATTTTTTTAGTTTATGACTAGTGAAGAAAAGTATGATCAGGCTCGGAAATAATACAAACGTCATAATAAAAAGAACGATACTATTTTTTATTCTCATATTTTAAATCCTATTTTTGAAGCACAATTGAACATTACGTAACTCGATTAATGCTTTAGTTTACTACTGATTAGTACGGGATTGTCATTTAATTCTAAAGTCTGCCTAATAACTTGTGTTGTATTGCTTGGACTCAACATATTAGTTAATTCAATACTGTTGACAAGGCAATACATTATATCTTCATCATCAATATATTCGGGCCAGAATGTTTGAACCAAATCATGGTTCGGGTTCCTATTCCCAAGATCAAATAACAGTTTATCAGTTTTGTGATAGATAAAATAATTACTTTTACGATTAAATAATATTTGAAAGAAAACATATTCTCCTGATTCAATTATATTGCCCAATTGATAAAATTTATGAGCCCCCATTTGATAGTATTTTGTATTAGTGTAGTACTTATAAGGCATCTTCTTCTTTTCAAAATCAAGTATAAAATGAGGCAGGGAATGGTGATTTCTACTTATCGTAAATATAGTATCACACAATACTTCTTTGTAATAAGTATTAGTTTCATGTTCATACCAATGTACATCTAAAAGATATGGTAAATCTTTTAAAATTGCACCTCCAGAATCTTTTATTGAACTAACTAACTGAAAATTAGAATCCACAATAAATAC
>DASQBW010000094.1:0-2620 GCA_035635015.1 Draconibacterium sp.
GTTGTAATGCCGACCGTATTTTGCCAAAGACAACCTCGTTTTATATTGGCTTTTCGTTTTCAAACCGCGACCTGTTTTTTCAACGTCTCGAATCATTTTTTGTGCATTCTGAAACCTATTACGTCCGTGAGGAGAAAATAAAGGAGATGGAACAGAATTTCCGTACCGATAGCCGCGAGAAACTGAGAAGTTTGGTGAAAGACGGAGTGCTGGCAGCAATCACCGCTGTACCTACCGAAGCAGAGATGGGCACACTTTTTATTCTAAGCGGTCAGTCGCGAAAAGAAAGCATAGAAATTTTTGAGGGGATGTTGACCAATTATGCCAATAGAAATGACATTGAATTTGAAAGTTTGGTGAGCTTGTTTACCTCGTCAGACGAACAAAACTATCGGATTTACGAATTTCCATATCCAACGTTGCCGGGGATCTGGTTGGGTGGAGCTTACGATTTTGTTCGTGCCCGGTTTGCTGTCTTTCGTGATGATCTGTTGATTTTTGCCAATTCGAAAAAAGGCCTGGAAAAATACCTCGATGATATGGACTCAGGAGAAACTTTACGTAATGATGCTGACTATGAGACGATAAGTAGGGCTTCCGAGAGCAAAGCTAACCTGAATGTTTATGGCAATGTAAATAACCTTTACGCACTTCGGCACGATTTGTTTAATTCCGAAATCAATAAGGGGCTGGAAAAGAATGAAGAGATATTCAGAAAGTTTAATGCCATAAGCTGGCAGGTGGTGTGCGAAAACAATATTTATTTTAACGCGGTGAATCTGGGTTATCTGCAGAAACCGAAAAAGGATGTTCGTGCAAAATGGCAGTGCAGGTTAGGAGCTGAAGTGGCTTTGAAACCACAACTGGTAACCAATCATACTAATAAAGCGAAAAAGGAAATAATTGTTCAGGATGTAAATAACCAGCTCCATTTAATTGATGCCGACGGAAAAATTCTCTGGAGTGCGCCGGTTAGTGGACAGATTCTGAGCGAAATTCACCAGGTGGATTATTACAACAATGGTAAATTACAGTACCTGTTTAATACCAGCGAAAAGATATATCTGATAGACCGAAACGGAACAAGCGTGGCGAACTTTCCAATTGTATTAAAATCGCCGGCTACAAATGGTGTTAGTGTGTTTGATTACAACAACAATAACAGGTATCGTTATTTTGTGGCTTGCGAGGATAGAAAGGTTTACGCTTACGATCACGAAGGAAAGATTATCAGTGGCTGGACCTTCGGGAAGACAAGTGGAACAGTACCCAACCCGATAAATTTTTTCAGGGTGAGCAATAAAGATTATATTGTTTTTAGCGATGAAAACGAGGTTTATATTCAAGACAGACGGGGAGAAACACGTGTTAATTCATCGGCAAAATTTGCACCATCAACAAACGGTATTAGTTTAAATACGCAAAGTGTGCCAAAAATGGTAACTACCAACCAGGATGGAGATGTTTTCTACCTGTTTTTCGATGGCAAATTTGCCCAAAAGAAAACCGGTAATTTTTCACCGAATCATCGTTTTAAAGTTGATGATATTAACGGCGATGGAAAACCGGAGTTAATGTTTATTGACGAAGACGGGTTGTTTGTTTTCGACGAAGATGGAGATAAGCAGTTTGAGGAAGAATTCGACAATGAATTGCTGGCGGTAAATCTGTATGCATTTACTGCGACTAAAAAATTGATTGGAGTTACTGATACTGGTAAAAACGAGATTTACTTGTTTGATGCTTCAGGAAAACAATACGACGGATTCCCGTTGAGTGGAAACAGTGAATTCTCGATTGGGAAATTGAGTGATGGAGGTCCGTTGAGCCTGGTAGTTGGCGATAAAGATGGCGACTTGTTGTGTTACGAATTGGAATAAAAAAACCACGAAATAAATTCCGTGGTTTCAATATTGTCTAATAAGTTACCTGATCAGATAATTAGCATGGCATCGCCGTAAGTACCAAACCGATAACCTTCTTTTATCGCTACGTTGTATGCTTCCATCACAAAGTCGTAACCTCCAAAAGCAGCCACCATCATTAGCAATGTTGAATACGGCAAATGGAAATTTGTTATCATGCTGTTTGCCACATTGAACTCGTATGGAGGGAAAATGAATTTATTGGTCCATCCTTCAAATGGTTTCAAAAATCCTTGCGTTGATACAGAGCTCTCGAGTGTGCGCATTACTGTTGTTCCTACGGCGCAAACATTTCTTTTTTCTTGTTTGGCAGTATTTACCATCTCGCAAGCGTCGTCTTTTATCCAGATCTGCTCCGAGTCCATTTTGTGTTTTGTAAGGTCTTCAACATCAACACTTCGGAAATTTCCAAGTCCTACGTGAAGCGTAATGTAGGAAAAATCAACGCCTCTTATTTCCAAACGTTTAAGCAATTCGCGGCTGAAATGTAATCCGGCTGTTGGAGCTGCAACTGCTCCTTCGTGTTTTGCAAAAATTGTTTGATACCGGTCTTTGTCTTCCGGCTGCACCGGGCGGTTAATAAATTTTGGAAGAGGAGTTTCTCCAAGATTGTACAGCGTTTGTTTGAATTCATCGTAAGGTCCGTCAAATAAAAAACGCAATGTACGTCCGCGCGAAGTGGTATTGTCAATAAC
>DASQBW010000095.1:0-7125 GCA_035635015.1 Draconibacterium sp.
AGCTCCGGCAGTGTGTAATTCCTTTTCTGCAACGGCGTTTCCATCGTCGTCAAAAGCAACCACTTTTACGGTTCCCGGTTCGTATTTTACATCCATCCACATCAAACGGTTGCGTTCAAGCAGAGTTTCTTTACTTTTCTTTTGAATGCCCTGACTTTTACCGTTAATAAACAGCTCGGCACTGTTGTAGTTGGTGTACACAAAAACGGGTGTGGTTTCTCCTTCGCGGCCTTCCCAATTCCAGTGAGGAAGAATATGTAGTGTTTCATCTTCCGTGTTCCAGCGGCTGCGATACAGGTAATAACGGTCTTTTGGTAATCCGGCCAAATCGCAAATTCCAAAATACGAACTACGTGAAGGCCATGCTGCGTTGTAAGGTGTTGGTTCGCCCAGGTAGTCGAATCCGGTCCAGACAAATTCGCCGATTACCCAATCAAACTCATCTTGCCAGTAAAAATCTTCATCCGGAATGTTCGACCAGCTGCAGGCTTCCAGATCATACGATGAACTTTGAAAATCGTCGTAGGTTTTTTGTTTGTATTCTTTAACAGGGAATTTATAACTACCACGCGAGCTAACCGTTGAAGCAGTTTCTGAACCTAAAATAAATCCCTGCGGGAAACGCTCGTATGCTTCGTCGTACAAATGCACACGGTAATTTAAACCGGGAATATCGATGACTGCTCCAAAACCACTTTCCATAACAGATGCCACCTGGTCCATCCCAACTGTAACAGGGCGTGTTGGATCTTCACGATGGAATATATCCTGTAACCATTGGGCAATTTCCACTCCTTCGCTGGTTCTTTGATCCGGAACTTCGTTACCCGAGCTCCACATTACAATACTTGGATGATTACGAGTGGCGCGAACAAGATTTACAATATCTTTTTCTGCCCAATCATCAAAATACAGGTTGTATCCATTTTGAACTTTTGGCGTGGCCCATTCATCAAAGCTTTCAGCAAGGAAGAGGAAGCCCATTTCATCGCACAGCTCCAGTTGTTCGTGCGATGGCATGTTATGTGCCGAGCGGATGGCGTTACATCCCATGTCTTTTAAAATGGTAAGCTGACGTTTAAGTGCAGCTTTATTTACGGCTGCTCCCAATGGCCCAAGGTCATGGTGCAAACAAACACCTTTAAACTTGGTAACTTTACCATTAAGAACCAGTCCTTTTCCGCTTTCATAGACAACGCTTCTAACGCCGAAACGAATGTTTTGCTCATCTTTTAAACTGTTTCCCTGGTACAATTTCATGTTTGCCGTATACAAATACGGTGTGTCAAGATCCCATATTTTTGGATTAGGGATATCAATATTTTGTTCGGTAGATGTGCCGCTAACTTCGTCTGTTGTATTACTTGCCACAACATTTCCTTCGGCATCTATTATTTCAGTAACTACTTTAATGTTATCGCCGTTAACATCGGCTTTTAAGTTTACCTGTACCAGTTCGTCTGATACAACGGGAGTAGTGAGAAATGTTCCCCATTGCTCGAAGCTTACATCGTCTTTTACAACCAGCTGTACCTTTCTGTATATACCGGCTCCGGGGTACCAGCGTGATGATGACTCTTTGTTTTCGAGTCGCACGGCCAGCAGGTTTTCTTCGCCTGGTTTTATATAGTCGCTGATATCAAAATAGAAATAGCTGTAACCATATGGCCGGTTCCCAACTTCCTGACCGTTTATATACACATGTGCATCGCTCATGGCACCGTCAAAAACCAACAAGGCTTTTTTGCCAGGCTCAAAATCCGGAGCTTCAAATGTTTTTCGGTACCAGCCTACACCAATGTGTGGCAGTGCTCCGGTACGGCCGGTGCGCATATTAGCTTCGGTTTCCATATCCTGAAATACACGTACCCTCTGAGCGTCAATTTCTTTGTCGAAGGGTCCTTTTATCGCCCAGTCATGCGGAACCTGAACGGTTTCCCAGTTAGTAGTAGTGGTTTCCGGAAACTGGGCATCTGTAACATCTTCGTTAATAAATTTCCAGTTTTTTTCGAGGGTTTGAACGCTTCTGGTTTTGTTTTCTTCAGGATTTGAACAAGCGGATATAAGAAGCGCAAGCAGTAGGAAGTAAAAGGTAGATTTCATCTTATTAAAATAGTTTTAAAGCTTATAAAAGTAATTTTTAAGTGATTTATTTTTTGTAGTAACATAACCTCTCAGTAACTCTTAGTCATTTTTAGCTGGTTGGTACTGGTGGGATACAAATATGCAAAGAAATCTAATATGTTCTGTTTTTTTTAACGATCCTATTGTTACAACAGTGAAAAATAAAATGTTTAAGACAGCGAAAGTGAAAGGCTAAAATGAAAGCTACTTCCTTTGTTTGGTTCACTTTCTACCCAAATATCTCCACCATTCATTTTTACAAATTCCTGGCAAAGAACCAGTCCCAGGCCTGTCCCTTTTTCGTGCGCTGTTCCTTCGCGTTGAACCTGTTTTTCAATCTTAAAAAGGTTATTAACCAAGTCGGAAGTCATGCCAATGCCATTGTCCTTTACAGTTATAATGAGCATGCTTCCGCTTTTTTCGGTATACAATTCAATCTTTCCTTTACGATTGGAAAACTTAATGGCGTTGTTGAGAAGGTTACGCACGATAAAGTTCACCATGTCGTGATCGGCATAAACCATTGTTTTTTTATCGGAAACCTCAATGTTTAAATCCTTGGCTCTGGCAGTTTCCAAACAGAGGCTTTTATTTGTTTCAAAAACTTTATGGATAAAAAATGGCCGGGGTTCAAATCTTATGGAACCGGTTTGTGTACGCGACCACTCTAACAGGTTTTCCAATAATTTGTATCCGTTTGTAGCAGCCTGATACATGCCATTAATAAATTGATCGAAATTTTCCGAATTTCGGGTATCTTTTTCGTTTCTGAGCAATTCAGAAATACCGATCAAAATATTAAACGGATTCTTTAAATCGTGGGCAATAATTGAAAAGAATTTGTCTTTTGTCGCATTTAGTTTTTTCAGTTTGTTTTCGTCTTCTGCCAGTTTGCCAATATTTTCTTCCAGAAGTATTTTTTGTTGGTTTATGGTATTGTAACTGGCTTTCAGTTCGTCGGTATGCTTTTTACGCATAATGAGAAAGGAAGTCAGCATAAGGCTTAAAAGAACCAGAAAAATAATTATGAATACGGCCTTTGCCCTAAATTTAAACTGATTGATTTCAATTTTTTCCGAAGCCAGTTCTTGTTCCAATATTAACTTTCTTCTTTCAGCGCGCACCATTTCATTTTTTTCAAAATCAGCCAAAATCCGGGTAATTTCTTCCGTTTTCAGTATGTCAGATACTTCGTGGGCTTTTGAGATCATTTCATAAGCCTTTTCATACTGGTGCAGTCCGGCATGAGCTTCTGCCTTTTCATTGTAATAGTCTGGGAGATAATCGTATTTTCCAAGTTTCTCGCTCTGCCTGATTGCATTGGTGTAGTAGCTTACAGCAGTTTCGTAATCTTGTTTTTTCAAGTAATATTTTCCTTGAGCAGAATTGATCTCGACCGCTAATTTTTTAAAATATGCTTCATCTTTTTTGTTTAATATTCTGTTGATATAAGTTTTGGCTTGTATTAAATCATCTATTTCAAAGTAATAGTTAATAAATCCAAGCATTAACTCAACTTCTCGTTGCTTATCGGCAATTTGCGGTAAAAGCTTAAGTGCTTCATTTAAATGATACAGTGCTTCATCATTACTGTGGAGCTTCAAAAGTATATTTCCCAGTGTTATATGTGAAAGGCTTTGGTAATCGGCATCGTTAATTTCAATATTTACTTCAAGAGCTTTCTCGTTATAATAGAGGCTGTTTCGGTATTCTTTCAATCGTTCGTAATACCATGCAATATTGCTGTATGCCGCAGATAAGGCATGCGTTTCGTTGTTTTCTTCGCAAAAAACCAAGGCCTTAATGGTATAGTCCAGTCCTTTTTGCAGATCTGTACCATACGAATAAAGTACCCCAATATTTAGATAGCAGGTTGTCAGAAAAAGGGAATCGTTGGTTTCGGTAAAAATCTCAATTGCTTTTTCAAGGTTGGCAATTGCAGTCGTCCAGTCGCCCGACTGGTCATATACATAACTAATTAGAAAAAGAGCGGTCCCTTCACCATGCCTGTAATTGGCCTGCCGCGCCAGGGTAAGTGCCTTTTGTGCGTATTCTAGTGAGCTGTCGGAATCAAAATACCCATAAAGATCGGAGAGATCCAGGTAAATGTCAACAAGCTTCGTGGAGTCGGACTGTATAACTGCTTCAATTTTTAAGGAATCAATTTTAGTTGTTTCGTTGCTATAAGCCAATGAAACATCTATAAATAGCACCAAGAAAAGGATTAGCCCAATATGTTTTTTATAAGATCCCATATTTTTTACGAGTACGCAAAAATAATGAAATCAATAACATATGCAGATCTGTGAAACAAGGTGTGTAAATTCTATAAGCATCTATTGTTCTCAACTTTAATTAAACCAAATATTAACGAATATTCGGCAGGCAGAGGAAAAATTTAATAGTTGTAATTTTTTTTTACCTTGGCACCGTATCATAATGGATTTAAACCTTGATTCGGATGCTGAAACATAACATAGGTCTTATTGGTATCGTCTTACTTTTTTTAGCAGTTGCATGCAACTCAAATAAAGATCAGAAAGACAAGGGAAACAAAAATCGTAAGGTGATTGACCGCGATTTACCCGAAATTATTGATGACGGAGTACTAAATGTAGTTGCAACATACAGCAGTACGAGTTACTTTTTATACCGTGGCCAGCCAATGGGTTACGAGTATGATTTGCTGAAACGTTTTGCCAAAAATATTGGGGTTGATTTTAAAATAGAGGTGTCAAATAATATCGACACCATGTATCACATGCTTAATACCGGAAAGGTTGACTTAATTGCCCATGGATTAACTATTACAGGTAAGCGGAAAGAGTTTATTCAGTTTACCGATTATTTGTACTTAACCCACCAGGTGTTGGTGCAACGAAAACCTGATAACTGGCGAAAAATGAAATGGAGTGAACTCCAAAGTTCGCTTATTCATGATGCTATTGAGCTGATTGGTGATACGGTTTCGGTAAGGGCTAACTCTTCGTACCTGAACCGAATGGAGAACCTGATGGATGAAATGGGTGGCGAAATTTATGTGGATACACTTTCCGGTGACCTGTCGACAGACAAAATAATTGAGATGGTTGCCAATGGTGAGATTAAATACACCTTTGCCGATAATAACATAGCGACCATCAACGCTTCATATTATCCTAATTTGGATATTCGTGTTCCCGTGAGCTTCTCGCAACGTATGGCATGGGCCATTCGTCCTGAGTCAGAACAGTTGCTGACATCGTTGAATACCTGGATTGATTCCATGAAGAACGGTGTTGAATATTACGTTATCTACAATAAATATTTTAAGAATGAACGTGATTTCATACGGCGTGAAAACAGCGAATTTTTCAGCATGAATCACAATCGTATTAGTGAATATGATGACCTGATTAAAATTAATGCCGATACACTGGGGTGGGATTGGCGGTTATATGCGGCAATGATTTACCAGGAATCAAGATTTAATCCGGAGTCGGAGTCGTGGGCCGGAGCCCGGGGGCTTATGCAAATGATGCCTTCAACTGCCGAACGTTACGGGGTTGACAACAGAACAGATCCTGAAGAAAGCCTCGAAGGTGGTACCAAAGTATTAAAAGTGCTGTGGGACCGGTTTATCGATATTCCTGACTCGGTACAACGTATAAAATTTACTATGGCGGCTTATAATTGTGGCTACAGCCATGTGTTGGATGCGCGAACTCTGGCAGAAGAAGAACGTATTGATAGTTACCGTTGGGATGAATGTGTGGAAGAATCGATGTTAAAACTCAGCTATCCCGAAAATTATAACAAGTCCTTTATAAAATATGGTTATGTGCGCGGAATTGAGCCCGTTTCCTATGTACGACAGATTTTTAGCCGTTACGAACACTACTGCCAGCTAGTTGATGTCGATTAGTGCACAAAAAAAACCGTTTCCCTTAAGCGCGAAACGGTTTCATATCTTGCAACAAATTAAGCTTTATAATACGTCAATTGCATTCAGATCTTCAAATGCAACTTTTAAGCGGGCAATTAACGATTCTTCACCTTTTCTAATCCAAACACGTGGGTCATAAAATTTCTTGTTTGGTTTGTCTTCACCATCCGGATTTCCGATTTGTCCCTGCAGGTAATCGCGGTTAGCTGCTTCAAATGCACGAACTCCATCCCAGTATGCCCATTGTGTATCGGTATCAATGTTCATTTTAATAACACCGTACGAAATCGCTTCACGAATTTCTGCATGCGATGAACCCGAACCCCCGTGGAATACAAAATTCACCGGTTTTTCTTTGGTCCCCAGTTTTTCCTGAATGTATTTTTGTGAGTTATCAAGAATTTTTGGAGTAAGTTTTACGTTTCCTGGTTTATAAACTCCGTGCACATTACCAAACGATGCGGCAATGGTAAAGTTTGGCGAAATCTTACTTAGTTCTTCGTAAGCAAAACAAACTTCTTCCGGTTGGGTGTAAAGTTTCGATGCATCAACATCGCTGTTATCAACACCATCTTCTTCGCCACCTGTTATTCCCAGCTCAATCTCAAGTGTCATACCCATTTTGGCCATTCGCTCCAGGTATTTTTTACTGATTTCGATATTTTCTTCAAGTGGTTCTTCACTTAAATCAAGCATGTGTGAGCTAAACAATGGTTTTCCTGTTTCTGCAAAATGTTTTTCGCTGGCGTCCAATAGCCCGTCAATCCAGGGTAACAGTTTTTTTGCAGCATGGTCGGTATGAAGAATTACACGCACACCATAAGCTTCGGCCAGTGTGTGGATGTGTTTCGCTCCTGCAACTGCACCTAAAACTGCAGCTTCATGTCCGTCGAGTTTTAAACCTTTTCCTGCATTAAATGCTGCACCTCCGTTCGAAAATTGTATCATTACCGGAGCATTTACCAATTTGGCAGCTTCCATAATGGCATTAACTGAAGAAGAACCAACAACATTTACTGCCGGAATTGCAAATTGATTTGCTTTTGCTTCTTCGAAAATAAATTGTAGATCTGAAC
>DASQBW010000096.1:0-3066 GCA_035635015.1 Draconibacterium sp.
GCAAGAGGGTAAATACATCAAAGAAAAGCCCAAACATGAAACCATGACCAAAGCCACATACAATTTGAAAAACAAAACTTACTACTACCAGGGAACTGAAGGTTTTTTCTCCATAAAATTCAGGGATATATCGAAAATAAAAAGCGAAAATTTTTCAGCCGTTTTTAGGGAAGAACGCGATGGAGAAGACAAATATAATGCAGTTGCGGAATTTGGGATTCACAATGCAGGCGGCTCAATTGGAGTTTCCGTGGAAGCTATAACCGCTGCCCAATTTAAAAAAGCTGTCGATAAAATTGGTCAGGATATTACAACTCAGTCCATTCAGGGGATAAAATAAAATTGTCATTTCGATGGAGGTACGACTGAGAAATCTGTCACGTCAGAGATTGATATCAACAGATTTCTCACTTCGTTCGAAATGACAGAATATTTAAATAATCCCCAATTCTTTACCAACCTTAATAAAGGCCTCAACAGCACGATCGATTTCCTCAGGCGAGTGAGCAGCTGAAAGCTGAACACGGATTCTTGCTTTTCCACGTGGCACAACCGGGAAACAGAATCCAATAACATAAACGCCTTCTTTTAACAGTTTATCGGCAAATTTTATAGCCAGAGGCTCGTCGTAAACCATTACCGGAACAATGGCCGTATCGCCTTTTACCAGGTCAAAACCGACAGCTTCCATTTTACTGCGGAAATGTTGAGCATTAGCCATTGTTTTAGCAGGCAAATCGGCACCACCCGAAAGCATCTCTATTACTTTTAATGTTGCTCCAACAGTTGCCGGAGCCAAAGTATTCGAGAACAAATAAGGACGCGAACGCTGACGCAACATATCAATAATCTCGCGACGACCGGATGTACATCCGCCGTTTCCACCGCCCATGGCTTTTCCGAAAGTGGTAGTTATAATATCAATCTCACCAAGCAAGCCATAATGCTCAGCAGTACCACGGCCGGTTTTACCGATGTAGCCCGTTGCATGCGAATCATCAACCATTACCAACGCATCATATTTTTTGGCCAGCTTAACAATGTCGGGCAATTTCGCGATATCTCCGTCCATTGAGAAAACACCGTCAGTAACAATTAAACGATATTTTGCACCAGATGCATCTTTCAAACATTGCTCCAATTCTGCCATATCAGAGTGTTTGTAACGAAAACGCTGTGCTTTACACAAACGTACTCCGTCGATAATCGAAGCGTGGTTTAACTCATCAGAAACAATAGCTGATTCTACACCTAAAAGTGGTTCAAAAACGCCTCCGTTGGCATCAAAACAGGCACAATATAAAATCGTGTCTTCTGTTCCTAAAAATTCAGAAATCTTTTCCTCCAACTCTTTGTGAATAGATTGTGTACCGCAAATAAAACGAACTGATGAAAGTCCGAATCCCCAGTCGTTCATTATATCCTGTGCAGCTTTAACTACCTCCGGATTATTGGCCAATCCCAGGTAGTTGTTGGCACAAAAATTCAGTACCTTTTCTCCGGTCGACACCGCAATTTCAGCACTTTGCGAGGTGGTGATAATCCGTTCACTTTTATATAATCCCTGTTCTTTTAATTCTTCGAGGGTGTTTCTCAAGTCGTTTTTTATTTTTCCGTACATGATCTCAATTGTTATAAACGTTACACAAAGTAATGGAAAGCTGCAGTATTAAACATTGATAAAAGGCAGATTCTGCCGGTCAGTTCGCAATAAGCAAATTTGTAATAGTACGATTAAGTCAACCACCAACTAATATATAAAACAACAAACTGTCACTGAAAACTAAATTCTTATCTTTGCGCCAAAATAAAGAAACAACAATGAGCGAAAGAAAATTACGGGTACGATTTGCCCCAAGTCCAACCGGGCCGCTGCATATGGGCGGTGTACGAACAGCTTTATTTAATTACCTGTTTGCAAAGAAGCACGGTGGCGAATTTATACTCCGAATTGAAGATACCGATCAAACCCGTTTTGTTCCGGGTGCCGAAGAATATATTATTGAAAGCCTGAATTGGTGTGGATTAACACCTGTTGAAGGTCCGGGAATTGGAGGCGATTTTGGCCCATACCGTCAGAGTGAAAGAAAAGAGCTGTATAAAAAATATGCCGACCAACTGGTAGAAAGCGGCTGGGCGTATTATGCTTTTGATACTCCCGAAGAAACTGATGCTTTGCGCAAAGAAGCGGAAGCCAACAAAGAAACTTTCTCGTACGGAATTGGGACGCGCGACAACCTGAACAATTCGCTCAAATTATCAAAAGAAGAAGTTCAGCAGAAAATAGCAGCAAGTGAAGCTTACGTAATTCGTTTTAAGATGCCTGCCGATACCGACGTTTCGGAAGACGATCTGACTCGTGGTAACGTAACTTTTAACACCACAAAAAGTCTCGATGACAAGGTACTTTTTAAATCGGATGGCATGCCAACCTACCACCTTGCCAATGTGGTTGACGATCATTTAATGGAAATTTCGCACGTTATTCGTGGCGAAGAATGGTTGCCATCGATGCCGTTGCACGTTTTATTGTACAAAGCATTGGGTTGGGAGGCTACCAAACCACGTTTTGCGCACTTACCACTGATTTTAAAACCGGTTGGTAAAGGAAAACTCAGCAAACGCGATGGCGATAAACTAGGATTCCCGGTATTTCCATTATTGTGGACAGATCCGAAAACAGGCGACGTTTCGCGCGGATACCGTGAAGACGGTTATTTCCCGGAAGCTTTTATTAACCTGTTGGCACTGTTGGGCTGGAATCCGGGAACTGAACAGGAATTTTTCTCGCTGGAAGAATTAGGCGAAATCTTTAGCCTTGAGCGCGTGGTAAAATCGGGATCGCGTTTTGATCCGGAAAAAGCAAAGTGGTTCAACAAACATTATTTCCAGGAAAAATCGGTTGAGGAACTTACTGAGTTATTCAAACCAATACTTGCCGATAAAGGTGTTAAAGCTTCGGACGAAAAAGGAAAAGCAGTAGTTGCCGAAATCAAAGAACGCTGCGAATTTGTTGCTGAATTGTGGGATCAGAGCAGTTACTTTTTTGTCGCCCCAACAGAGTAC
>DASQBW010000097.1:0-15536 GCA_035635015.1 Draconibacterium sp.
CACCCTCAGTAATGAGCGCGACCAGATAATTAATGCCGAACTTGATGTGGAAGACCGAAAGATTGCTGTGGAAGAATCAATCTATGAGTCACCTTCAGAGCAAAAAAAGGTAAAGATGGATTACGATAAAGCCATTCGTAAACTCGAGCAGGTAAAACAAGCTTATGAGTTAAAAACGCAACAGGAAATTAATAAGGTTAACCGTAAATACATCACCTATAAACAAATTAAAGAGCGTGTTGATGCAATGAAAGAATTGATGGATGATCTAATTGTATATTCTCCCAAAGCGGGCATTATATCCTATTACCAGTACGATTGGGGAGGAACTGTTCAAATCGGGTCGTCAGTTTCGCAGTACAATTCAATCATTGCAACCTTCCCTAACATGAACAACCTGGCTACAAAAACATATATCAACGAAATTGATATTGCAATGATAAAACCCGGACAAAAGGTAACTATAGGGATTGATGCTTTCCCTGATAAAACCTTAATCGGAGAAGTAGCATCAGTGGCAAATATGGGGCAGATAATGCCTAAAAGCGATGCAAAGGTTTTTGAAGTAAAAATTAAGGTAAATGGCTCAGACCCGGAATTAAAGCCAGCAATGACAACCAGTAACACCATCCAAACCAACTATATGGAAGATGCAATTTATATACCTATTGAAGCTGTATTTAAAAACGACAGTTTATCTTTTGTTTTCCTGAACGATTCGAAAATCAGACAGATTGTTGAAACCGGTATAGCAAATGAGAACTACATAGTTATTGCACAAGGTCTTGAAGAAGGCCAGGAAATTCAATTACTTGAACCCGAAAATTCAAATGATTATGTATTATCGGGATTTGAGATATACGCCGATATAAAACGCAAGACTGAAGAGCAACAAGCAAAAGATGAAGCAAAACGGCAAAAAAGAGAACAATCAAATAAACAACACGAAGTTCCTGAAGGAGCTATAGTCCCGCCCGGAGTTGTTATTACAGGATCCGCCGGTTAACCCTCCAATACTAAAAATATGTTTATTAAAAGATATTTACATGATGTTTTAATAGCTATAGAGGCTATTATTGCAAATCGTTTAAAATCCATACTCACAGCCCTGGGCATTATCTTTGGTGTTGCAGCTGTAATAAGTATGATGGCCATTGGAAACGGTGCCGAGCAGGAAATACTGGAACAAATAAAACTTGTGGGTGTAAATAATATTATTATTACGCCCAGTAGTTATTCTTTATCTGAAGGGAATGGCAGTGATGGCAACGGCAACGGACAACCATCGGCTAAAAAAATATCAAAAGGGTTAACATTACTCGATGCTGAGGCCATTAAAAAGATACTGCCAACCGTTGAAAGAATTTCACCTGTAATTTCCTTTAATTATTCTGCCTTGCTGGATGGAATCAGCAAACCGGTTGTTCTTGAAGGTATCGACAACCATTATTTCGATCTTTTTAATATGCAACTGGCCGACGGGAACCATTTTAACGCCTTACAAACAGAAAAAGGTCTCCCTGTTTGTATTATTGGGAACAACGTTAAAGAGCAGTTTTTCCGAGGATCGGATCCCATTGGTGAATACATTAAATGTGGACAGATTTGGTTGAAAATTATTGGTGTTGTTGAACAACGTGATTTTACAGCATCGGCCTCCGATGAACTGGGAATTAGCAGTTCGGATAACAAAATTTTTATTCCGGTGCAAACCATGCTATTACGGTTTAAGAACCGCGCACTCATACGTGCCGATGAAGTTCAGGCTGCCAATAAAAATACCGGATCTTCCGGTGTAGTTGTTATTTATGGCGGTCCTGAGCCGGAAGAGGAGCCCGTTGAAACCGACGATAACCTTAATCAGCTCGACAAGATTATTGTTCAGGTGAAAGAAACAGACCAGCTGAACAGCTCGGCTACCCTTATCAAACGAATGCTCCTGCGCAAACATTCTGATTTGTATGATTTTGAGGTAACCATACCCGAACTTTTGCTGAAGCAACAACAAAAAACCAAAAAGATATTTAACGTTGTTTTGGGAGTAATTGCAGGTATCTCACTGGTGGTTGGTGGCATTGGAATTATGAATATTATGCTGGCATCGGTGTTGGAACGCATCCGCGAAATTGGTGTACGCCAGGCGCTGGGTGCCAAACAAAAAGACATTATTGCGCAGTTTCTGTCTGAATCGACTTTGATTAGTTTAACAGGAGGAATCATCGGAATTATTCTGGGCGTTATACTATCCAAAATAATTACTGCCATGTTCGATATTAAAACCGTTGTATCGGCATTTAGTATCGTTATTGCCTTTGGTGTATCGGTTGGTGTCGGAATTATTTTTGGTTACCTGCCGGCAAAACGTGCGGCCGAAAACGACCCTGTTGTTTCCCTGCGGTCTTAATCCTAAATCCTTACAACTATTACGAAAAAAACTTTAACGCAAAAACACAAATAATAAAATGAAAAACATATATCTGTCACTTATTTTAGTTTTGGGTCTCGTGCTCAATAGTACAGCCCAGGACGAGCTGGTACTAACCTTGCCCGAGGTGATTGACATTGCCGCTGAACAATCAATTGATGCTTTCAGAAACAAAAACATGTACCTGGCAAGTTACTGGGAATATCGTTTTTACAAAGCCGAACGTTTGCCGGGAATCTCATTAAGCGCAAACCCACTCGACTATAACCGTTACAGAAATAAAGAATACAATTTTCAAACCAACGAAGATGAATTCAGGCTGCGCGAATATTTTAACTCCGAAGTATCGTTGGCAGCAACACAAAATGTAACATTAACCGGAGGTCAGGTATTTTTGCGTTCCGAATTGGGGATGGTAAAAAACCTAAGCGGAGACAAAAACACATCGTACATTGCTACACCCATCAGCATTGGTTTTTCGCAGGAATTAAATGGTTATAACCGACTCAAATGGCGATCGAAAATCGAACCTGTAAAATATGAGAAAGCCAAAAAATCATTTATCCAGGACATGGAACAATTGCGTGTAACCTCAACATCGAGATTTTTTGGTTTAATAAATGCCCAAATTCAAAAAAATATTGCTGAAACAAATTATGCCAATGCCGACACACTTTATAAAATCGGAAAAGGACGTTTTCAGGTTGGAACAGTAACCCAGGATGAATTGCTTGAACTTGAACTTAGTTTGTTAAATAGCGAACAAGCGCTGAATGTTGCCAACCTGGAAGAACAAAGGGCACAAGCGATGCTCAATTCATTTCTTGGCCTTCCGAAAGAAACGGTAATAAAATGTGTAGTTCCCAACGAAATACCCGAACTGAAAATTGATCCAAACGAAGCGCTGGGTGCTGCATTAAATAATAATCCTGAAATTCTCAGTCATTATCAACAAGAACTTGAACAAGATGAAAATGTGGCTCAGGCAAAATCAGAACGCGGTTTAAGTACAACTTTACGTGCAATGTACGGCCTGAATCAAAGTTCTGAGAATTTTGATGATGTTTATACCGAGCCGGACAAAAGTCAGCAATTTAGCCTTGGGCTTAATATCCCAATTGTTGACTGGGGAAGAGGAAAAGGGCGTTATTCCATGGCCAAATCAAACCGGGAAGTAGCACTTGCAACCATTAAACAGGAACGAATCGACTTTGAACAAGATATTCATCAAAGTGTATTGGAGTTTAACCTGCAGGCTGGCCAGGTTTACACCGCTGCAAAAGCGGATACTGTGGCACAAATGGGATACGAAGTTACCTTTCAACGATTCCTCATCGGAAAAATAGACGTGATAAAATTAAATATCGCAAGCAATGCCCAGGAAACTGCCCGAATGGCCTATTTATCGCGATTGCGCGATTACTGGACGTCCTATTTCAGGTTAAGAAGTTTAACACTTTTTGATTTTGAAACCCGACAGCCACTCGTTGTAAACTATGACAAACTCTTAGAAAACTAAATTATGGCTATTAAAAGAAAACACATTTTTACAGCAACAGCCGTGCTTTGCATTATTGTTGCTGCTGTTGTTGCCAAATCGGTTTCTACTCCTGTCTCGGAAAAATATTTTGTGGTAGAAAAAGGCCCTTTTGAAGCTATCCTAAACTGCAAAGGAGAAATTAAGGGCATGAAATCAATCGAGATCCTTACACCCCCCGATTTGGACTACAGAAATACAAGAGTTTCTACGCTTAAAGTAATTGACCTGGTGCAAGACGGGAAATATGTAAAAAAAGGTGATTTTATTATGCGACTGGACGCAAGTCCGCTTAATTCGAGAATGCGCGAAGTAATGCAACAATTGGAAACAGAACAAGCTGATCTGAATAATGCAAAGATTGACAGTACGGTGAGTCTGACAGAGTTAAGGGAAGGTATTAAAAACGCAAAGATTGATCTGGAATACAATAAAATTGACCTGGAACAATCGATCTATGAATCGGCAGCTTACCAACGTAAGGCTCAAATGACCTACCTGAAGGCAGAGAATGCTATTTCAAAAAAACAACGCGACTATAGGCAAGAGCAAAACAAATTAGAAGTTAGAGTAAGTCGTTTAGAAAATAGCGTAAAGAAAAGTCAACAACTTATTGAAACGTACCAAAAAGCAATAAGTGCTACACGCATAACAGCACCCGAAGATGGTATTATTATTTTTGGCAATAGCTATGATGGAACCAAATACGCTCAGGATGTTTCGGTTCTGGTTTATTCGGAATTGTCGCCACCTATAGCAACTCTGCCGGATATGTCCGAAGTAATTTCAGAAACATTTGTGAAAGAAATAGACATTTCAAAGATAAAAGTAGGTGATCCTGTGCGTGTTTCGTTCGACGCATTAGAAAACGTTGTTATTTATGGGAAAATAAGTTCCATTGCCCGGATAGGGGAAGATCACAAAGATTTTGACATGAAAGTGTTTAAAGTAATTGTTCATTTGGATGAATCGAACGAAGGATTAAAACCTGCCATGTCGAGCAATAATGATATAATTCTGGCCAACAAAACAGAAGCCTTGTTTGCGCCACTTAGTGCAGTGATAAAGGATAAAGGTGAATATTTCGTCTACCTTTCGACTAAAGACGGCATGCAAAAAACGGCAATTGTTACCGGGGTTGAGAATGAAGAATTTGTTTTGGTGGAAAGTGGGTTAGAGGAAGGTGATAAAGTTATCCTTAATCCGCAATTGGAAGCCTTATAAAAATAAGCGACATACCGAATAAGACAAAACGGGTTGATGCATCAGCCCGTTTTTTCCGTAAATTCGCGCCATGCAGCAAACAGCACATCCGAATATTTACCTTTTTAATCCAACTTGCGAATATGCTGTTGCCAATGGAAATGCCTCATGGCATCCCAATAAAATTTTACAAAAGATGGAAGCCGACCTGGCTACACTTCCCCTCTATTTTGCTAAAGAGAATGACATCGTGATTGTTCCGGAACTTCCCGGTTCTGATTTTTACAATCGTCTGAAAAGCATAGGTATTAAAGCTCCGTATATAGTCATCGAAAATGAGTTGCAAAATAATCTGCCAAAACACATTGGTAAACTTCAACCCTGGGGATGGAGTCCGGCTGTGCACAAGCGGCTTGAAACCTTTAAACCATACTGTTCAGCCGCATTTAAAAATTCTCCGGTATTTAATTGGAAAACCGAATATCGTGAACTGTATTCCAAAAAATTTGCATTACAAATACTAAAACAAATTATAGCTAAATATCCCACTCCGGGCTTTATCAGTAACGAAGAGGTAACTGAAGTATGCCGAACCCGCGCTCAGATTGAGAAGCTGGCGACAAGATGGGACAAGCTGATGGTTAAAGCACCCTGGAGCAGTTCGGGCCGGGGATTACAGCCCATAACCAAACACCCCATTCATCCGAAAGTGTGGGATAAATTACTTGGAATTGTAAAAGAACAAGGCTATGCTATTGTTGAAGCCTTTCAGAATAAGGAGCTTGACCTGGCTTTCCAGTTTGAACTCAGGAAAGGAAAAATATTTTTTTTGGGAACAAGTAATTTTTCAGCCGATAAAAAAGGGCAATACCTTGGAAACAGTTTAAACGGACTGCCGGATGAGTTGGATGATGAGGTAAAAGAATTCGCCAACAAAATGTCGCCATTCATGATATCTGCATTAACAAAAGAAATTGAGAAGAGTAAACTTGCAACAAATTACGAAGGATATTTTGGTGTCGACACGCTCATTTTCAGGGATCAGAATGGTACCTTAAAAGTAAATCCTTGTCTCGAGATTAATGTTCGCCACAACATGGGGTTACTTTCCTTAAAACTCAAGAAGATATTGCCTGCCAATTGTAAAGGCCGCTTCAGAACATACTATCATCCGAAAATGAACTTTACAGACTTCTGCAGGCAAATGATAAAGGAACACCCATTAGTTATTGAAGAAAAAAAAATTGCCTCAGGATTCTTTCCACTTACAGCATTTTCTGAAGACACACAATTTGGTGCTTACCTGCTGGTCTAATCCTACATCTTGACTTTAGCTCCATTTTTTATAACTTTAGATGTACTAAACATCGGATTGACTATGGAAAATCAAGAAGGCATGTCTGCAAAAAATGAGAAACTCTCAAAAAAATTCTACGAGAAAGAATTGAACAGGCTTCAGGTTGAATTGGTAAGGCTGCAGGAGTGGATAAAGTTTAAAGGCCTGAAGGTTGTGGTTATTTTTGAAGGCAGAGACGCTGCCGGAAAAGGTGGAACGATAAAAAGAATCATACAAACATTAAATCCGCGTATTTGCAGGGTTGTTGCATTAGGCACTCCAACCGAACGCGAAAAAACACAATGGTATTTTCAGCGCTATACGCCCCACCTTCCGGCCGCCGGAGAAATGGTGCTTTTTGACAGGAGTTGGTACAACAGGGCCGGGGTTGAAAAAGTAATGGGCTTTTGCACCAACGACGAATATTGGGAGTTTCTCCGCTCTTGTCCCAACTTTGAACGCATGTTAATCCGCTCAGGCATAATCTTAATAAAATACTGGTTCTCGGTAAGTCAGGATGAACAAGAAAAACGATTCAGAGCACGACTAAATGAACCTACAAAACGATGGAAACTTAGCCCCATGGACATTAAATCGATGGAAAAATTTGAGGCTTATTCCAAAGCCAAAGATGAAATGTTTGCCTACACCGATACCAAAATAAGTCCGTGGTATATGGTTGATGCTGATAATAAAAAACGGGCCAGGTTAAACTGCATTCACCATCTATTGTCTTCAATACCTTATAAAGAGCTTGAGCAAAAACCAATTGAGCTCCCTGAAAGGCAGGAGAAAAAAGGTTACGTCCGACCTCCGCTCGAGGAGATGACCTACGTGCCGGAGGTGTATTAAAATGCGGCACTGTTTATCCATCAATTTTAATTTCCAACGAAGTATTGTACCAGTCAGAGCTGAGGTCACTGATAATTTGCATAAAAGCATCAACGCTTATTTGTTAATTAACCATTTCGACCTAACCTATCAATTCAAATTTTCTAACTTTGGTGATGTACGGATTACCTGGAAAAACCGCATTACAACAAATTATACCTTATGAGAAAAAGTATTGTCTTACTGTTGATTCTGTATTTAACGACCTGTTTTAATGCCAATCCCTGAACAATATTTTATTATTTCGATAACGGAAAGGTATATTTCTGTAATAATGAAGACTGGTCGGATACGGATACCGAAATAAGATTCCATCCTTCTAAAAGGAGCAAATATGCCTGGGTTTATTTCGGTTTCTCGAATGATTGGGCCCAGGGAGGTGTTAACGAGAAAGGATTGTGTTGGGATTGGGTTGCGGGCTATGATAATACAGGCTGGGAAAAAGACAAATCGAAAAAAACGTACAAGGGTAACTTAAGTGAAAAAATAATCTCCAAATGTGCAACCGTCGACGAGGCTATTAATATGTTTCTGAAGTACAACGATGATTCTTTTGCTTATGCCAGGATAATGATTGCCGACAAATTGGGTAACTCGGCAATTATTGGTTGGGAAAATGGAAAAATGTTTATTCGGCGAAATAGAAACAAGTTACAGGCTTTTGGTTTTAAAGGAGATGCTGTTAAATCCTATTTTTCAGAAAACAGTAAAAATACAGATGTAAATAAGCTGGCGGAAGCGCTCGAAATGGCTCATCAGGAAGGTAAATACCCCACTCAGTATTCAAATATAATTTCAATAAGTGAAGGGAAAATCTATTTGTACAGAAAGCATAATTATAGTGAATACCTTGAAATTAATTACCTGGATAAACTAAACAATAGCTACTCGAGCTATAAAATGTCGGAACTTTTTGACCGTAAAAAAAGCTTTTCAGATATGGTGTTAAAAACGAATAATTAATAGTAACTAAGTTACGAATTGCATCCCGAAACTTTAAATCACACCAGCTTTTGTGCGAACAAAAGCATTAATCAAACCGAATCACCTTGTCCGGCGAAATTTTTGAAATAAACCAGCTTGGAATTATCAATATCAGCGAGGTAGTAACAATGGTTCCCAGGTTAAGTAACAGCAGATGGGTAAACGAAAAGTTCATCGGCACATAATCAACATAATATGATTCGGGGTTCAGCTGAATGATATGAAAAATCATTTGCAGCAGCACAATTGCCACACCAATAATGTTTCCCCACAGCAGTCCGCGCCCGGTTAAAAACACCGAGAGGTACACAAACACTTTACGAATGCTCCAGTTAGGGCTCCCCATTGCTTTTAATACGCCAATCATGGTAGCGCGTTCGAGTATCAGCACCAGCAAGCCTGAAACCATATTAAAACCGGCTACAATAACCATTAGTGCCAGTATAATCCATACGTTCATATCAAGTATCGACAGCCAATCGAAAATTTGTGGATACACGCGCGTTATGCTTTGTGTACGCAGTATCTCGGCATTTTCATTGCGATAACTGATAATTATATTGCGAATCTCTTGCTCAATGTTCTCGATATCGAAAAAGTTGGTGGCAATCACCTCAAAACCGGTAATCTGATCGGGATGCCAGTCGTTAAGCCGCTGAATTTGTTTCAGGTCGCCAACAATAAACAACTCGTCGAACTCCTCGAAACCCGTGCGATAAATCCCCGAAACCTGCATTTGCAGCATACGCGGAACAACCTCATCGCCGGTAATAAAATAGAGTACAATACGGTCGTTAACTTTCAAATGTAACAATTGGGCCACCTGCGCCGATAATAAGACTTCATTAATTCGGGTACTGTCATTAATGGCAGGCAACGCTCCCTCAACAAGATTTTTATTGAAAAACTGCCAGTCGTAGTTGTGGTCCACTCCTTTAAACACAATACCATGAATGTATTCGTCGGTTTTTATCATGCCAGGTTTGGTGGCATATGCTTGTAAAAATTGTACACCAGGCAGTGCTTTTACCTCTCCCAGAAAAGGCTGTTTTTCTGATATGGGACTGGTTTCGTAAGAATTGTTAGAGTCGTAATTTATAATCTGAATGTGCGAACCAAAGCCAATTACCTTGTTTCTGATCTCTTTTTTAAAACCTGTAACTACCGCTACGGCAATAATCATTACGGTTAACCCCAGTGCAATACCCGCCAGCGCAATGCGAATAATACGTTGCGACAACAGCTTTTTATTGCTTTTGTCGAAAAAAAGTCTTCTGGATATGAATAGTTCGGTGTTCAACTTCCTGATTTTTCAAAAACCAAATGTACAAATTCCTGATCAAAGGTGAACTGCCGGTTTAATTCGCCGTTTCAACGCTCAAATTTGGTTCAGCAACATCACTTCTACGGTTAATAAACGGAAGAACCATGATTGAAATTATACCGATCAGAATAATCATCGAAGTCATTGAAGTGTGGGCTACAAAAGCAAAGATAATTCCATTCTCGTTGGCCACGCCATACAACGACAAAGCTTCTTTGGCCATAAAATGCCATGCTCCTATTCCTCCCTGCACCGGTGCTACCATGCCAAAACTGGCCAGAACAAAGGTTGTCAATCCGGCAATAGGATTCAAGTCTGAGGTAAATTCAAAGGCAAAAAATACCACATAAAGCATTAAATAGTACATTCCCCAAATAAAAGCTGAATGGAAAAAGAACCAGCCCTTTTTTTCAATGTTTCGAATGGAAATAAAACCCTCTTTAAAGTTTCGGATAACTTCCATGATTTTTTTGAAAAAGGCGGTATGCTTAAACGCATTTCTAAAAATAAATATCAAAATAGCGAAAACCACAATACCAATGAGAAGGTAAGGTGATGTAATAGCGGTATTGAGTTTATCCGATATTTCCGGGTTTTGCTTCATAAAGTTGATCATTTCCCCGAACTGAGACAAGATAACGATAGCAAGCAGTATAAGGAGCGAAATCAGATCAATAAGTCGTTCGGCAACCACAGTACCTACCAGCTTTGTAAACGATATTTTTTCGTAACGTGCAAGCACGCCACAACGCGACACCTCTCCCATTCGCGGGAAAGCCATATTCATTAAATAGCCAACCATAACGGCCAGAAAAGTATTGATAAAACGTGGTTTGTGCCCGATAGGCTGGATCATTAATCCCCAACGCAGCGTGCGGCTTACATGGCTCAACAAGCCAAGCAGTAACGATAACATCACCCACCAGTAGTTGACATCGTTTTTTAAAACGGTTTTTATCCGTTCAATATCCTGATCTTTATAAATTAGCCAAAAGATGAAGGCCCCAAGAGCGAAGAATCCGAGAAACTGTAGAATCTTAACGACTGTTTTTTTCAAAATTTAGATTTTTAATGCTTTCTTTTCCGCGCTCTACGTTATTTCCCTTAAATTTTACTACTTTCACGTCGCGAAAAAACTATTGATGCTGCACTGTTCTGAAGGCAAAAATATAAATTTGTTTTATTAATCGAACAAAAAAGAGAATTAAGTAAAGTTGACAATGGACGAGGTTGAATGTAATGAGTTTTGTGAGACCGAAAAAAAATCTTGGTCAACATTTTTTAACCGATCAAAATATTGCCCGGAAAATTGTTGACAGTCTGGATGCTGATGTTCCTGATGTTCTGGAAATCGGACCGGGAATGGGAGTACTTACACAATACCTTTTACAACGCCCTGAACTAAACATCCACGTGGTTGAAATCGATACCGAATCGGTAGCCTTTCTCAAACAACACTTTCCAACATTACATCACATCTGGGGTGAGGATTTCCTGAAAACCGATATTGCGAAACGTTTTTCTGGTAAATTTTGTGTTATCGGGAATTTCCCCTATAATATTTCATCACAAATCTTTTTTCGGATTTTGGAATATCGAAACCAGGTTCCGGAAACAGTTGGAATGGTGCAAAAAGAAGTTGCCGAACGTATTGCTGCGCCTCACGGATCGAAGGTGTTTGGAATTTTAAGCGTTTTGTTACAGGCATTTTTCGACATTGAATACCTGTTTACCGTTTCGGAAGGGGTATTTAATCCGCCGCCAAAGGTAAAATCGGCGGTGGTACGCTTAAAAAGAAATCAGGTAAAAGAACTGCCATGCAACGAAGCATTTTTTGTAAAGGTAGTAAAAGCAGCATTTAACCTTCGCCGCAAAATGCTGCGAAACTCCTTACAAAACATTTGCACTGGGTTGCCTGAAGAATATGCGACAAAAAGGCCAGAACAACTTTCAGTCGATGCATTTATTGATCTAACTTGCAAGATCGAAAATATTGAAAAAAGTAAGTTATGAGTTTTGAAGTAACCAAAGAGTTCGTTGAGCAGCTAAAAACACATATTGAGGGGAAAAGAAATGAGGAAGTAGCTGCGTTAATGGAAGATCTCCACCCTGCCGATATTGCAGAGATTATGGACGATCTGAATATTGAAGAAGCAAAATTCATTTATTTACTACTTGATGGCGAAAAAGCTTCCAATGTTCTGATTGAGATTGATGAAGATGACCGCCGCCGTTTTTTGAAAGTACTGCCACCAGAACTTATTGCCTCTAAATTTATCGAATTCATGGATTCGGACGATGCTGCCGATGTGGTGGCAGAACTGGATGAAGATGTTCAGAAAGAAGTCCTGAATGAGATTGATGATGCTGAACAAGCCGGCGATATTATCGATCTGCTCGAATACGATGAAGACACAGCCGGAGGTATAATGGCCAAGGAATTGGTATCGGTTAACGAAAACTGGACGGTGGCAACCTGCCTGAAAGAAATTAGCCGCCAGGCTGAAGAGGTTGACGAGATATTTTACATCTATGTTATTGATAATTCAGGAAGGCTGAAAGGTGTATTATCGCTAAAAAAGCTAATCCTGAATCATACAAATACCAAAATTTCAAACATTTACGATCCTGACATTCGTATGGTTTCAACTAATACACGACAGGAAGAAGTGGCCGAACTGATGGATAAATATGACCTGGTTGCCATTCCGGTTATTGATGAAATTGGCCGGCTACAAGGGCGAATCACTTTTGATGATGTAATCGATTTTGTGCGTGACGAAGCAGAAAAAGATTATCAGATGGTTTCGGGTATTACCGGCGATGTGGAGCCAGGCGACAAAGTGTTGCAAGTATTGCGGGCACGTTTTCCGTGGTTGCTCATTGGATTATTAGGTGGTATTTTAAGTGCGGTGGTTTTGGGTTCGCACGAGGAATCGTTAACTAAAGTTACCCAACTCGCATTTTTTATCCCGCTTATTGCGGCGATGGCCGGTAATGTAGGAGTGCAGTCGTCGTCGATTGTGGTACAAAGTATTGCAAGTGGTGTTAAAGATATTGAAACGCCAGCTCGGAAAGTAGTGAAAGAAGTATCGATAGCAGTGTTAACAGCGAGTATTTTTGCCATCCTCATTTTTTGCTACAATTTCTTTGTTTCGGGAAATATGAACCTCACTTATTCAGTTTCCATCTCGCTATTTATTGTAATTATTTTTGCCTCCTTGTTTGGCACCGTAATTCCTTTAATTCTCAATCGCTTTAAAATTGACCCTGCTTTGGCAACCGGCCCGTTTATTACAACCATGAACGACATTTTGGGGATGATGATTTATCTGACTATCTCAGGTCAGTTTTTCAATTTAGTTTAAACCGAATTTATTGCAATAACCGGATCGAGTTTGGCTGCAGCACGGGCAGGCATAAAACCCGCAAGAAATCCAATTACAGTAGAAATAAGCAACCCGTTAACAATGTTTCCGGCAGTTAATACAATGGTAAAGTCGCTCGATTGGTTGATCAAAAGCGTTCCTAAAAAGATCAGCAGCAAACCTATTGTTCCTCCAATTACCGATAGTACAATCGATTCAAAAATAAACTCAAGAAGTACAAAATAACGTTTCGCTCCCAGTGCTTTTTGAATACCGATAATTTTAGTGCGTTCTTTTACCGAAACAAACATGATATTCGCAATACCAAAGCCTCCGACTACAATAGAAAATCCTCCGATGATTGCCCCGGCTAAATTAAATACAATAAAAAACTGGTCGAGTTGATTTGCTAAAAAGCTAACTTCATTCAACGCAAAATCGTTTTCTTCCATAGGTTTTAACTGTCGAATCGTTCGCATAATCCCTTCCAGTTCTGCCTTGAATTTATCACTGTCGATATTTTCTTTAGCTTTTACACAAATCGTTTGCCCCTGATTGCTGTTGCGTACATCAATCATGTAATACGATTTTATAACACTAATGTGTATGTAGCGGTCCATGCTGGTTCCAAAGGCATCTTGTCCCATTTGAGAATAAACCCCTATAATATTAAATTTTTGCCCCTGAATTTTTATGGTACGCCCAACAGGATCGATATCGTCAAACAGCTGGGTTGCTATTTCATTCCCAATCACGGCAACGGGTGCACCGGTGCGCATTTCCGAATCGGTAAAATACCGGCCTTTGTCTATCTGCAGGTTCCAAACATCCAGCAATCCCTCTGAAGTAGCCATAATAGTTGCATTATCAAGAGTAGTACTTCCGTATTGTACCTTTCGACCAAAACCGAATAAATATGCCGCATCGGCAATCGTCTGTCCACGCCTGATCACCTCATCAGTTTCTTCCAGTGCTGGAAGTGGCCGGCTCTCGTATTTCCAAAACGGATAGTCGGTTTCGCCTTCGGGAGGAGTCCAGGGCATTTGCTGTACATAAACCATATCGTTACCCAGCGAGTTCAGGCTTTCGCGTATATAATTCTCAAGAGAATCGATTACTGTAAAAACGGAGATAATCGCAAAAATTCCGATGGTAATTCCCAACAACGACAATACTGTGCGCAGTTTGTTTGCTGTTAACGAATTAAACGCAAACGAAAAAGATTCATATATTAATCGGAATAACAGCATTTTCAAAAACTAAATTTCAATAAAAATAACAACGTTTTGGTTTTTAGACATCTGGATTTAAAGGTATTTCTTTTCAACAAAGTTTTATAATTCAGTTTCGTTATTGTGAATCCATGTGTTTTTTTTTCCTTTAATCTAAACTGATTTATTAGTGCCGTTAACCTAGATTTATTACAATGAACATCTAAATTATTCCCCACTTAAATAATAATTCAATTAGCGCTTTGTTTATAATAGTAAATTATCTGTTTTTTTTATCTTTGCATTCAAAATTGAAAAATCCAATAAATGGCTGATAATAAAAAAATTAAGACTGCTTTGATTTCAGTCTTCCACAAAGAAAATTTAGATAAAATTGTTACTAAACTAAACGATTTGGGTGTTAAGATTATAAGTACGGGTGGTACAAAAAGTTTTATCGAGTCGTTGGGCGTTGAGGTTACTTCGGTTGAAAGCTTAACCGGATACCCGTCGATTTTGGGGGGAAGAGTAAAAACTTTACACCCGAAAATATTTGGTGGAATTTTGTCACGTCGCGATAATCAGGGCGATGTTAGTCAGCTTACTGAATATGAAATCCCGGAAATTGATTTGGTAATTGTTGATCTTTACCCGTTTGAAGATACTGTAGCGTCAGGAGCCGAAGAACAAGATATAATTGAAAAAATAGATATTGGTGGAATTTCTTTGATTAGAGCGGCTGCCAAAAATTTTAAAGATGTAGTTATCGTTCCTTCTCAAAAGGAATATGGACCTCTTTTAAGCCATTTAGAAAAAAACAGTGGTGAATTTAGTTTGAATGAACGTAAATGGTTTGCCGGAAGAGCTTTTGGTGTTTCATCGCATTACGATGCAGCAATTTTTAGCTATTTCAACCAAGGCGAAGATGCCGGAAAACAACGCATTAGCCTGAACGATGGCGATGTTTTACGTTACGGTGAAAATCCTCACCAGACGGCAACATTTTTTAAATTCGATAACGTTGCCGAAGGTGTTGGTCTGGCCAATGCAAAGGTACTTCAAGGTAAGGCCCTGTCGTACAACAATATGCTGGATGCTGATGCTGCATGGAAATCGGCCAGCGATGCTTACCACTCGGTAACTCACATCGAAAACAAAGTTGCAGTTTCAGTTATTAAGCACTTAAATCCATGTGGACTGGCGGTAACCAACAATATTATGGAGTCTTTGGGACTGGGCTGGGCAGGAGATCCGATT
>DASQBW010000098.1:0-3751 GCA_035635015.1 Draconibacterium sp.
GTAGAAATACCGGAGATCGTAGTTCGGCCAGATCAAATGACAGACCTAGAAAAAGCCCGGCAAAACCTTAAATTTTTAGACGATTACAAACCCATAAAGTACAACAAGATGAAACCGGAGACCGACCCAACAACTGCCATAATGACTGAACACAACCGACTTGTGCGAACCGAAGCCGGCTCAATAAGTCTCCTGCCGGTATTGGATGTTTCGACAAAGTTAATCGACAAGGCCGTAAAAAAACGGAAGAAGCGCAAATTATACAGATCCTACTACTCCTCGCGAAAGCAAAAAGAAACACCAGTAAAAAAAGAGAAAAATAAAAAAGACTAACCTTCGGGCTCGGCATCAAATCGTTCGATAAAATCAGTTGAGAGTACTCTAAACTCGGTTCTACGGTTTATTCCCCGGGCAATTTCCTGCTGAGATTCGGGCAACTGCAGAATAAACTCTTCTGTAAGTTCATCGCCACGTTTTAAGAAATCATACTGATTGGCCAGTTTACGAGTCACCGTTTTTGGCCAGGTCTCGCCATAGCCTTTTGCGACCAAACGAGCAGGGTTAATTCCTTTTTCGATGAGGTAATCAACCACACTTTGTGCACGTTTTTGCGACAAATCGAAATTATAATCATCACTGCCAACATAGTCGGTATGTGCCATTAACTCAATCGTAATCGTTGGATTGAATACCAGTATTTCAACCAATGAATCAAGCGCATGCAACGAACTTTCCAACAATTCCCAGCTTCCAAATTCATAGTTAATATTCTCCACTTTTATAGGAGCATCCGTTGGAGTAAGGTACATTTCAAAACGAAAATCTTTACTGTCATCCAAACCAATGGTGTTTGCCGCTGCCTTATCGCGCAAAAAGCCATCCTTAAAAGCAGCAAAAACATACTCTGTTTCAGGGTTGAGTTTCATTTTAAATTTTCCACCCTGTGCACGTACTTTCAGGTTGGTACCATCAGTTGCAATAACGCGCATCGTTGCACCATCTAAACGCGATGCCGTTTCTTTGTTGTAAACATCAATTTCTATTTCGTATACTTTTGGAGGAACCAGAAAAGAGTATAAATCATCGCCTCGTGATCCTTTTCGGTTCGAGGAGAACATCCCTTTATTCTCTCCGCTTACGAATGCAATTCCAAAATCATCACTTGGTGAGTTCATAGGCGATCCCATATTTTCAACCACCCAAACACCATCTTCATTTTTACGGGCCTGAAAGAGATCGAATCCTCCCTGCCCGATATGTCCGTTTGATGCAAAATACAATTCGCCGTTATCGCGAACAAATGGGAACATCTCATCGCCCGAGGTATTAACAGCGGGCCCCAGATTAACCGGCTGGCCATATGACGCACCCTGCGCAGTAGCCATCCAAATATCTTTTCCACCTTGCCCTCCGGGCATATCAGAAACAAAATAAAGGATGCTTTCATCGGGACTAAGAGCCGGATGAGCTGCAATAATACTGTCGCCAACAATTTGAAGTTTTATAGGTACCGACCACGAACCACGCGATTGCGAAGTAGAGTATAATTCGGTGCCCATTGGTTTTGTTTTATCATAGCGGCAACGTGTAAAAATCATTACCTCTCCTGTTGAATTAAGTGTCATCGCGCCCTCTTCATCTCCTGTATTTATAACCATGTTTTCTTCCAGCAATTTGGGCTTTTCCCATTTCTGACGCCGCACATCAAAGGTTGCACGAAAAATATCTACATACTTTTGCCCGGTAATCATACTTTCCTTTTTGCCGGTTGCTGATTCTCTTGACGAGGTAAAAAATATCTCGTTGTCGCGCCCCCCAACAAAAACAGGTGCAAAATCGCTTTCACGCGAGTTAATTTCTTTTACAGGATTAATGATGTGCCGTGTGGGATTGGCCACCCATTCCTGCGTTTTGCGCATAGCTTCAACTCCGTCCAACGCACGCTGGTCGCCGGGAACAGAGTCAAGATAAGTCCGGTAGGTTTCGTAGGCATCTTCGTAATCTTGTGTAATCCGTAACATTTCAGCATAATGCAGTAAAGCTTCAGGATCTGAATAGCCTAAACGAATGGCGTACCTGTAATTTTGGGCGGCATAATCGTACAACCCTATTTCACGGTAGCATTCGGCCAGATTATAAGCATACTGAATTCGCTTTTGCCGGTTCTTTTCCTTCCTTCTTGCCTTTCGGTATTGATCAATGGCTTTGTAATATTCACCAATATCCTGCGACAATAATGCATCACGACCGTGTCTGGCTGAGCCACATCCACTTAAAATTACGATAATTAAAAAAAAGACAGCTAGTTTAACCTGCTTCATACCCATTCTATTTCGGGGAGTAAAAGTAAAATTTTTTTACCGACTATTTCCATTAATTTATTTCGTCTTTTATCTAACGCATTAATGATAGCTTAAGTATATGAAACGAAAAAAAGACTTTCCGCTATACACGAAAAGCCTTTCTCTTTATTGAAGATTTATTTGTTTATCGAACAAAAAGAAGTTCCCGATACTTTGGCAATGGCCATTTTTCGTTATCAACAATCAATTCCAGACGATCTATATGGTTTCGAATCTCATCAAGATACGGACGTACATCAACGTCGTATTCTTTTGACCGCTCCACTACATCCTCAATTTTATTTGCCTTGGCACGGGCAGCAATCATTTCTTTACGTAATGCTTTAATGGCAGAAATATGTCCTCCCACTTCCCGAATCAGTTCTAGACGGCCTTCGGCTAATGATTCAAATTCTTCTACAGGAAATACCTCTTTTAAGTTTTTTACATTTTCGAGTAACATGGTTTGATACTCTACTGCTGTAGGAACTATATGATTGATCGCCATATCAGCCAAAACCCGCGACTCAATCTGCACCTTCATTATAAACTTCTCATACTCAACCTCAACCCTGCCATGAATCTCAGCTTCATTAAAGATCTCGTTTCGTTGAAACAAAGCCATATTTTCAGGAGTAAGATACGCCGACAGGGATTCAGGGACATTGCCAACATTTGTCAATCCACGTTTTTTAGCCTCTTTCACCCAGTCTTCACTATAACCGTCGCCGTTAAAACGAATCGGTTTTGTATCGATTATCAATGATTTTAACACCTGGAAAATGGCCTCATCCTTTTTTACACCACTCTCAATCAAAGCATCTACATCTTTTTTAAACCTTTTCAACTGATCGGCCACTGCTGTATTCAACACGATTAATGCTGATGCATTATTGGCCATCGATCCTACAGCGCGGAACTCAAAACGATTTCCGGTGAATGCAAATGGCGATGTACGATTGCGATCGGTATTGTCGAGAATAATTTCCGGAATACGACCAATGTTTAGCTTCAATGCTGTTTTCTCATCCGGGGTCATTTTTCGATCAACCACAGCTTCTTCCATCAAATCAAGCATTGCCGATACTTCTGATCCCAGGAATACTGAAATAATAGATGGAGGTGCTTCATTGGCGCCCAAACGATGTTGATTTGATGCGGTTAATATACTTGCACGTAAGAGGTCCTGATTATCGTAAACCGCTTTTAACGTATTAATCACAAATGTCAGGAACTGAAGATTTGTTTTTGGATTTTTCCCCGGAGAATACAGATTTACGCCCGTATCGGTTGATAAAGACCAGTTATTATGTTTACCCGATCCGTTAATGCCGGCAAATGGTTTCTCGTGGAAAAGAATACGAAATTTATGGCGGCGCGCAATTTTCTGCATTATATCCATGCACAAC
>DASQBW010000099.1:0-3714 GCA_035635015.1 Draconibacterium sp.
TCTTTTTTTATATCAATCCAATCTTTAATATTAAGTCCTTCTTTTTGTAAAAAGGAAGTTCGCTGGCGGGTTTTGCGACCCGCTCCCCAAATCCAAATATGCGGGTGAAACGGATTGTGTTTCTCCGACCATTTTTTAAAATAGATGGCTTTGGTTTGAAGAAAAGCTTCGGTAGAATAACGTTCGTCGGTGCGGGTAAGTCGTGTAGAATAGTCGTGCCACTCCACTAATTTCTCGGGGAGTTTTGCCATTTTAACACCCGCGCTGAGGTAACGCAATTGCATTTCATAGTCTTCAGGGAAATTTCCATCAAGGCAACCTCCAAATTTTTCATACAATTTCTTTCGAAAGAATATTGTTGGATTAACTACTGGAATCTCAACAAACTGTTTCAATTCGATTTCTTCTGCCGAGTGAAAGGCGTTTACCCGCTGCACAAAACGACGGAAGCCATTGTTCTTTTTTACGTGTGGGATGTATTCAACCGTGCTGCCAATAAAGTCTGTTGAAGGATTTTTTTCAAGAAAACGGATTTGTCTTTCCAAACGTTCGGGGTGAGAAAAATCGTCGGCATCCATTCGTGAGATAAAGTTGCCACGGGAGTTTTGTAATCCACAGTTCATGGCATTGGCAACTCCCGGCACTTTTTCGTTAAGCAGAATAATACGGTTGTCCTTTTTGGCAGCCCGGCCGGCAATGATTTCACTTTTATCGGTGCTATTGTTGTTAACCAAAAGCAATTCGAAGTTGATAAAACTTTGTTCCAGAATACTGTTGATGGCGCGCTGCAAAGTTAGTTCGGCGTTAAAATAAGGTAGTATTACTGAAACTTCAGGAAGCATTTTTTGAAGTTAATGAGCAGATTTAATTACCGGGTTAGCTGATGGAAAACGCTTTCCAGGTTTTGTTGTTTTTCAAAAAGTGTGAGCAGTGTAAGCTTATTTTCAACGGCAAACTGAAAAATAGCAGGACGAATATCCGTTTTGTTTTGTGCTTTAATTTCCCAGCCCTGTTCAGTCTCTTCAGCACTTTCTACGCCACTAATACTAAGGAGTCGATCCCTTGTAACAGCTTCATTAAATCCTGCAATTATTAATTGGTTTTGAATTATACTGCCAGCTTTAACAGCTGCAATTCCGCCATCGGCAACAATTTTACCCTTATTGATAATAATTACGCGGTTACAAACTGCCTCAACTTCCTGCATAATATGCGACGAAAGAATTACCGTTTTTTCTTTACTGATTTTGCGGATTAAAGTGCGTATTTCTTCCAGTTGGTTGGGATCAAGTCCTGAAGTCGGTTCATCAAGAATAAGTATGGATGGATCATGAATCAGCGCCTGCGCTAAACCCACCCGTTGACGGTAACCTTTCGATAATGCACGAATTTTTTTGTGCTGTTCCAGTCCAAGGCCGGTTAGTTCCACCATTTCGGCAACCCGCTGTTTTTTATTTTTAAGTTGATAAAATCCGGCAGTGATTTCAAGAAACTCTTTCACATAAAGGTCGGTGTACAATGGATTATGCTCAGGAAGGTAACCAATCTGACGTTTGTATTCCAGATTTTGGGCCGATACTTTATTCCCATCGATTAATATTTGGCCACTATCTTGCGGCAGATAGCCTGTAATAATCTTCATCGTTGTTGATTTTCCGGCACCATTCGGGCCTAAAAAACCTACCAGTTCGCCTTTGTTTACAGTGAAGCTGATCGAATCGAGCGCTTTCTGTTTCCCAAACAATTTTGTGATATTTCGTGTTTTAACATTCATAACGAGCAATGCAAAACAAAAATAGACTATTCTTTTTATTTTAGAAGCATTACTTTAAATTTGCAGTTCAGCTTAACTGATTATTTGATGAAGGATCGTAATTTCAACTATATTAAAGATTTAACCCGCTATCAACGACAGGAAACAGTTGAAGTGAATATCGGAGGTGTTCCTGTAGGTAGTAATCATCCAATCCGAATTCAAACAATGACTGATACCGATTCAACGGACACCGAAGCTACCGTTGAACAGGTAATTCGTGTGGTAAAAGCCGGGGCAGATTATGTTCGTGTTACCGTGAAAGGTATGTCGGATGCTGAAAATCTGAAGGTTATTAAAAAAGAATTGGTAGAACGAGGTTATAATACACCATTAATTGCCGATATTCATTTTAATCCAAAACTGGCAGAAGTTGCCGCAAAATACGTGTCTAAAGTGCGTATTAACCCGGGTAATTTCTACGACAAGCGAGCACAGTTTAAAAATAAAATTTATACCGACGAAGAATATAAACGCGAACTGGATATTATTGAAAAACAGTTTGTCCCTTTTATTCAGCTGTTAAAAGATACCAAAACTGCTTTACGTATTGGAGCAAATCACGGATCGCTTTCAGACAGGGTAATGAGCCGCTATGGTGACACACCTGCAGGAATTGCCGAATCGGTGATGGAGTTTCTACGCATCTGTAAAAAGGAAGATTTCAACAATGTTGTGGTTTCCATCAAATCGAGCAATACGCGTGTAATGGTTTACACTGTTCGTTTGCTTAATTTTAAAATGCGACTGGAAGGCATGAAGTTTCCTTTTCACCTGGGAGTTACGGAGGCAGGAGAAGGCGAAGACGGACGAATAAAATCGGCAGTTGGAATTGGTGCATTACTCGGCGATGGAATTGGTGATACCATTCGTGTTTCGTTAACCGAACGCCCGATTAATGAAATTCCGGTGGCTCTAAAACTGGTGAATCATTTTAAACGTTATCAAAATCATGAGCCTATTTCAGCTCCGCTGATTGCTCAAACCAATCCTTTTGAATACGAGCGCCGCGATACGCGTCCGGTTTTAAATATGGGCGAGAAGCAATTGCCTGTTGTGATTGCCGACCTGGGGGACAGGAGTCTGCGGGAGATGATCCCAATTAGGGGTAAGTTGGTACCCGATTATTTCCTGTCGGGGAACAAGGTTCTCGACATTGAAGGCGAAGAATACCCGGTAATAACACTTGAAGAATATTTGTTTGAGAGCACACGTTGGGGAAGGATGAAATTCATCAGAACCAACAAAGCCGAGTTTGACCGTTTTATGGATTTGCATCCTGAAATCATCATGAAACTGAAACAAACACGGAAAACAGTACTTATTCTGGAAAGCTACAATGCCAACCCAATGGCCGAATTGCGGGCCTTTTTTATGGCGTTGGAAACGCATATCTGGAAAGTTCCGGTTGTGCTTTACCGCAGATACAACGAAAGTCGACTGGATGATCTTCAGATTACTGCTTCGGCCGATTTAGGCGGGCTTTTAATTGATGGATACGGAGATGGCGTCTGCCTGTCGAACGACAATGAAAATATTACATTCACCGAACTTAAAGACCTGAGTTTTGGTATTCTTCAGGCAAGCCGTATGCGGGTTACAAAAACCGAGTTTATTTCCTGCCCGGGTTGCGGTCGAACGCTGTTTGATTTGCATGAAACTACACGTGCCGTTAAAGAGCATTTTAAACACCTCGATCATCTGAAAATTGGTATTATGGGCTGTGTGGTTAACGGTCCCGGCGAAATGGGTGATGTGGATTACGGTTTTGTGGGAGCCGGCAACAACAAGGTAAACCTGTATAAAGGATTAAAACCGGTTAAACGTCACATTCCTTACGAAAATGCGGTTGAAGAACTGGAGCAACTGATTCGTGAAAATGGCGACTGGAAGGATCCGGA
>DASQBW010000100.1:0-12437 GCA_035635015.1 Draconibacterium sp.
GATTAATGGTTATTTACTGTATAAAACTTTTTGGTATTGATGCCCTGGCGTATAACGGTGTTGCAAATGCAGGTGTAATTACCGGAACAGCTATGGCCTGGTATGCCATATTTAATGGTTTGGGACGAATAGTTTGGGGAACAATTTCTGACAGACTGGGACGAAAAAAATCCATATTCCTGATGACTCTTTTTCAAGGTGTTATTATGCTGATGATTTACCATATTTTTATTCGTTTTGGCGTCACCGCCGGATTTATTGCCAGTGCCTGTATCATTGGATTTAATTTTGGCGGAAACTTTGCCCTGTTTCCTGCTATAACTGCCGATTTTTTTGGAAATAACAATGTGGGGCGAAACTATGGCTGGATGTTTACCGCTTATGGAGTTGCAGGAATTGCTGGCCCACAGCTTGCCGGTCATTTTAAAGATAGCGCGACGGCCTCATCCGGCCCCGTCTTTTGGATGACTCCTTTTATTATAGCAGGAGTAGTTTGTTTAATAGGTAGTGTCATAATTTTAATGACAAAACCACCAAAATAATTCGGTTAAAGTAAAAGCGTCTGAGAAGGCGCTTTTTTCTTAAAATCATTAAATACCGCGATCACATGCTCAAAAACACTCCTCTTTATTATTGTTCTACAGCATAGTTTTTGTTTCACATTCATTTACTGCGGTGTTAATACGTTAACTATTAGGAGCGTTACAATGATTAATGAAATTAACAGATGATTAAAAAAACATTTTAGAACTTGGTATTTTTTCATGAAATTTAAACCGGAAATCAACTTGCTTTGCGGATTAGCAGATTATTGGAGTCCGTACGAACCAAAAAACAATGAAACATGGCCATAAAAAAACTTGACAGTATATTCCGACCAAAACGAATCGCTTTGATTGGAGTTTCAAACAACCCGGAAAGTGTTGGAGGTATTACCTTACGAAATTTAGTAGGAGGAGGATTTAACGGAGTGGTTTACCCCGTAAATCCAAAGCGTGAAGCGGTATTTGGAATTCCTTGCTACCCCGATGTAAAAAGTCTGCCTAAAACACCGGATTTGGCTGTAATTATGACTTCAGCACAATTTGTTCCTCAATTGGTAAAAGATTGTGGCGAAGCCGGCATTCACGGCGTAATCATTATGTCGGCGGGATTTAAGGAATCAGGCGAAGAAGGAAAGCAACTTGAAGAACAGGTAAAGGCCGAAAAATCAAAATTTCCGGATTTGCGCATCATTGGCCCCAACTGTTTGGGAATATTGGTTCCGGGATTAAATATGAATGTCAGTTTTGCATCGGGTATGCCTAAAAAGGGGCATGTTGCTTTTATTTCGCAATCAGGGGCTTTATGCACCTCGGTTCTCGATTGGGCTTACGAATCAAATGTTGGATTCTCGAATTTTGTTTCCATCGGAAATTCCATGGACGTGAGCTTTGGCGACCTAATCGACTACTTCGGTCAAGATCCGAACACTAAATCCATTGTACTCTATGTGGAGTCGATTGCCAATGCCCGAACTTTTATGTCGGCTGCCCGTGCATTTTCGCGCGAGAAACCTATCATCGTTTATAAGTCTGGCCGTTTCCCTGAATCTGCTGCTGCGGCTGCTTCACACACCGGTGCTATGGCCTCGGAAGATTCGATTTACAATGCTGTATTTAGAAGAGCTGGTCTGGCAAGGGTTTTTGATTTTGGAAACATTTTCGACTTTACAGATTTGGTTGGCCGCAAAAGAATACCAAAAGGCGACCGTCTGGCAATTATAACAAACGCCGGAGGCCCTGGTGTTATGGCCACCGACTCACTCATTTCAATGGGTGGGAAACTCGTTGAGCTGTCCGACGAAACCATGCAGAAATTGAACGATTATTTACCTCCTTTCTGGTCGCATGGTAACCCTGTGGATGTTCTTGGAGATGCCTCTCCTGAGCGTTTTGCCAAGGCAACAGAGATTGTACTGGAAGATAAACAGGTTGATGCCGTATTAGTACTGCTTACACCGCAGGCCATGACCAATCCGACAGGCACTGCACAAGCCATAGCCAACATTGCAAAGAATACTACCAAATCAATTATGGCAGCCTGGCTTGGAGGAACATCAATGCGTGAAGGGATACAAATTCTGAATCAAAACAGTATCTCAAATTACCCGGCTCCGGAACAGGCTATCCGGGCATTTATGACACTTTCGGATTATTCGGAAAACCAGCAGGTGCTTTATGAAACCCCTCGCGAGATGCCGGTTTCTTTTCAGTACGATCGTCATGAATTGCGACAGAAATACCTGAGTGAAATTTTCCCGAAAGCCAAAATTCTGAATGAGGATGACTCAAAAATGCTGGTGAATGACTATGGAATTGACACTACCCACCCCACTGTTGCGGCTACGGAAGATGAAGCCGTAAGAATTGCCGAGAAAAAAGGATATCCGGTGGTATTAAAAATATACTCTCCTGATATTACCCATAAATCGGACGTTGGAGGTGTTGCTTTAAACATTGAAAACGAAGAAATGGTACGCGCTACTTTTCGTAATATGATTAAAAACGCGGGCGAAAAAAGACCGGATGCTAAAATTGAAGGTATAACCGTTCAAAAAATGGTTGACACAAAAGACGGAATTGAACTAATTCTGGGCACAAAAAAAGATCCTGTTTTTGGTACCGTTATGTTGGTGGGAATGGGAGGAACGACAGCAGAACTATTTAAGGATCAGCGTTTAGAATTTCCACCACTGAATGAACACCTGGCACGCCAAATGCTAAAATCATTAAGAATATATCCTTTGTTAAAAGGTTGGCGTGGCGATTCACCAAAAAATATCGATAAACTTATCGAGGTACTTATCCGAATGTCGTACCTCGCCGCTGATTATCCTGAGATTGAGGAACTGGATATCAATCCTTTAATTGTTACGCCAAAAGATGTGATTGCCCTTGATGCCAGAATTGTAATTGACGAAAAAATGCTGGAAAGTCCGGCAAAAGAATACTCACACCTGATTATGCGGCCATACCCCGAAAGCCTTATTTCGGATACTTCATTGCGCGATGGCACACCAATTACACTGCGTCCGATCCGACCGGAAGACGAACCAATGTGGCTTGAATTGTTGGGTAGCTGCTCGAAAGAATCAATTTACCACCGTTTCCGTTACGATTTCTATTTCGATTCGCACGAGGTGGCATCGCAGTTCTGTTTTATTGACTACGACCGTGAAATTGCCATTGTTGCCGAACATGAAAAAGAAGATGGGAACAAAGAACTTATAGGTGTTGGGCGTTTAATTGCCGATCCGGATGTTGAAGTAATGGAGTATGCTGTTCTTATCACCGACAAATGGCAAAAGAAAGAGCTTGGGTTCACACTAACCAGTTATTGCCTCGATATTGCAAAATCACGCGGAATTAAAAAACTGGCCGCAGAAACAACACGTGATAACAAGCCTATGATTTCGGTGTTCAGAAAACTCAATTTTAAAATCCGCTTTAATGAGGATACAACTGTATCAGTATCTAAAGAGTTAGACATTGAAGAATAAATGTTGATTTAGGATTGATCTGCAACTTCTGAAGGTCTTCCTGAAAATAGCTGCCGGGAAATGGCAACTTTAAATCGTTCAGGATGAATTTAAGTATAAAGCAGATTAAGCCAATAATATGGTATGAATTCTACAAAACTTACAAAGCCGCTGATTGACAAACTCTGGCAGGCAGCTCATCTTATCCGAAAAGCAAAATATGCTGTAGCTTTTACCGGGGCAGGCATTTCTGTGGAAAGTGGGATTCCTCCATTCAGAGGCGAAAATGGTTTATGGAATAAAACTGATCCCATATTTCTTGAAATTGAGTTCTTCCGAAAAAAACCGTTACAATCCTGGAAAAAAATAAAAGAAATTTTCTACGATAGCCTGGGCGACGCCAAACCCAATATTGCACACACCATGTTGGCCAAAATGGAAGAACGTAGTTTTATCGAAACTGTAATTACCCAAAACATCGATCACCTCCATCAAAAAGCTGGGAACAGATATGTTTACGAGCTACATGGAACCTACAAACAACTTATTTGCACCGAATGCAGCTCGGAATATGACATGAGTTTTGCCGATTTAAACTACCTTCCTCCCACTTGTTACATTTGCAAAGGAATTTTAAAACCCGACATGGTTTTTTTTAATGAACCAATACCCGCTTTTGCAAAGAAAAAGGCCTTTGAAGAAGCTGCAAAAGCTGATGTTTTATTAATAATAGGTACTAATGCCGAGGTTCTGCCCGCTGCTGATATTCCGGTAAAAGCTAAAGAGCACGGTGCCAAAATCATCGAAATAAACATTAAACCATCGCACTTTACAAATACCGTTACCGATATATTTCTGGAAATGAAAGCAACAGAGGCCATGGGTGAACTTGGGAAATTATTATACTTGTAAAACCTGGACCTTTGCTATATTACGCATCAAAAGTTTATATTTGTCGGCACAAACTTTTTTGACACAAAATGATACGAAAATACCTAATTCTATTCCTTATTCCCTTAATCGCAGTTTCATGTTCGTCCGGTAAAAAAGCCCTGCAAAAAGGAAACTATTACCAGGCTATTTCAAAAGCAATTGAACGGTTAAAATCCAATCCGGATAACGATAAAGCGCTAAAAGTTTTAAAAGAAGGCTATCCAATGGCCATCGAGTGGTCGCAGGAGGAAATTGATTTCGCTCTCTCCTCCAACGAGGCATTTAAGTGGGAACATACCATAAGCGTTATGAACCAGGTAAACCGGATGAGCGATTTGATTAGAAGCACACCAGCCGCACGAAGATTATTTCCCGATCCAAAATCGTACAGTTCGGAATTAAACATGGCACACGAAAGAGCAGCCGAAGACCGCTATCTCGCCGGATTAAATTATCTGGAACAAGAGTCGCGCGAGAGTGCAAGAACTGCATATGACCATTTTAAAAGAGCAGATCAATGGATTCCGGGATACAAAGACACAAATGAAAAAATGACCATTGCTAAAGAACTCGCAACCGTTAATGTGGTTGTTGAAGCTGTTACCGTGCGAACCCAAACGTACCAGCTCAGTTCTGAGTTTTTTTACAACCAGGTGTTTGAATACTTAAATAACCAGTTCCCCTCGTATGGTTTTGTAAACTTTTTTTCGCCACAACAGGCTGAGAACTTTGAGTTAAATCCTGACTTTATTGTTCGTATGGAGTTTTACGATTTCTCGGTAGGCAACCTGGTACGCAATGAAAAAGAAGAAAGTTTGACCAATCGGGTAAAGGTTCCTGTAACCGATTCCACTTTCGTAACAAAAACCTATAAAGCTAAATTAAAGACTTATACCGATGAAGTAATTTCGGGTGGCCGCCTGAATTACCGAATTGTTGATTTTCAGAACGATAAATTATTGCGCAACAACCTGATACCGGGTTCCTTTACCTGGGTTAACCAGTATGCCATTTTTGCCGGCGACGAAGAAGCTTTAAGCGACGAACAATATGCGCTTACACAACAACGAGCCATTCCTTTGCCGGCGCATCAGGATTTATTTATCGAATTTACCCGGCCCATATACGAACAATTAACCAACGAGCTGAACAGCTTTTTCAGGCGGTACCGGTAATCCGGTATCAAATTAGGTATTGCAAAGGAGAGTTGTTCTTGTCCGAAACATTAATCCAATCCGGCTGGGATAAATATAATCTGACGGAAGAAGGTTAACCGGCAACGAAAGACAGAACCCCTCCTGCAGGAAATTCCACAAGAGGGGCCTACTACACTTATGCAATCCTTTGGATTAAATCGACTAAGACTGGATTACACATGTAGTTTTAAACTACCTAATTACTTATCGGACCGTGTTTCTTCGTACTCAGAATAAATTGAGATTGGTTATATGTAATGTCACAAAGCTTGTAACAGACTCCTCGCTTTGCTCGGAATGAAATTCAGTATATAAAAAGAATACATTCAGATTAATCAGAATTCACAGGACCAAAATGTATGTTCTTTCCAGAATTCTACAGGTATTTCACCGTTTGCATTTAGTGTTTGATGGTCGTTATGATGATAAGTGTAATAAACGTTACCATACTCATCTTCCAGACACTTTGTTTCAGTACCCATTAAAATTCCACCAGGTATCCATAAAACACCTTTAAAGTTAAATACCCATGAGAAATAATAAACAGTGCCGGTATCATCACCAGTGAATGTTCCTTTAACTTTTAACTGTGCTTGATTAGGCCAGAATTTAAATGTATACACCTCGCATCCCGTAATGTTTTCTCCCAGACATGGGAACGGATACCCCTCAACACATTCTTCCCAGGAATCTACAGTTTTATCACTCCTATCTATAGGTTTTTGTGAGTAAGAATTAAATGCAAAAAATGCCATTACGACAATAAATGTTACTAGAAATTTCAAATTTTTCATGACAATTAAATTTTAAGTTATACAATACGGATTGATATTGATTTAATCCGAAAGAAAAGTTCGGAAGAAAACATTTGCAACACCTAGCAAATAAGTTGCACATGATTTCAATTTTGTTGCTTTTATTAAAATTATGTCGCAGACAAGAAACTAAGCACCTACATTTACCCAATAAGGGCTAAGTCCAAGTGAATCGGCCACTGCCCTGAAACGGGGCTCATTATGCAGAAACTCAAAATCAGGGTGAAAAAGAATTAAATTGAAATAATGATACGGAATAAAATTAGCTCCTAAGGTTTGTTCGAGCCAGTAAAGCGTTTCCTCGCGATCTTCTGTAACAGCATACCACCAGGCTATAAAAAAGGGATTACCAGTCAGGCCGTCAACAGGTATTGGCTTATTTTTATTGATATCAATCATACACTTAAAAAGGCCATCGATACCGGTCTCGGCATAAGCGGAATCAATCTCCGCAGCATAATCATCAGTATTTGAATACTTTTTTGTTATTGCGTTAAGCATATCATGTGCCTTATCTCCCTGATTTAGTTTTGCATAATTTAAAAAATGCAACCATGCGTTATCCTGAAAATCCGGATTCAGAGCATGAGCAACTTCACAAATTTCCAGCGATTTTCTGTAATCTTTTTCAAAATAGGCAATCCACGAATCAAGGTTTTTGACCACCCAAAAATAGGGTTCCAGTTCCACGGCTTTATCCACTTGCTTGCGTGCTTCACTAATCGGACCAGTAATCATTAAATGCTGTGCATACCATTGACGTGCTGTAGCAAAATTCGGGTTCAATCTAATCGATATCCGAAGTTCTTCTCCCGACCTGACAAAATCGTGCCTAAACCAGTAGTTTAAACCTAATACGACATGTGCTTCCGAGCAATCCGGATCGAGCTGCAGCGCCTTTTGACACAACTGATAAACTTTTCTTACCATGCCTGTATCGCGTGCAATTCCCCAGGCAGTTAGCTGAGTAGTTGCATTGGCAAGCCCGGCATAGGCTTCTGCAAACTCAGGATCAGCCTCGATTGCCTTTTTATAATATTGTACCGAGTTTATTACGCCAGTAGCATCAAACCCTAATCGTTGCGGACTATTTGCCCGGTGTAATAAAAAGCGGGCCTGCAGGTAATAATCGTAAGCCTTTGAATTTTTAGTTGGTATTTTCTCTATCTGCCTGATCTCGCTCTCGGGAAGTATTGCTTTTAATTTATCTGCAACCAGCAGTGCAATTTCATCCTGAACATGAATGATGTCACTAATATTCCGGTCAAAATTATCCGACCAGAGATGATCATCCTTTTTTGCATCTATCAACTGAATACTTATTCTTACATGGTCATCATACCTGCGTACACTTCCTTCCAGTACATAATCCACATGCTCCTTGTGGGCAATTTCTTGTGCCGACAACTTCGTCTCCCGAAAGTTTTCAGCAGTAGTATTCGATAATACCCGAAGTGATGAAATACGGTACAAATTATTCAGAATATCCTCGCGTATTCCATCGGCAAAATATTCATTGCTGGGTTCGTCGCTAAGATTGTTAAACGGAAGTACAATGATGGATAATTTATCTGCACCATGATTTACAATTCTATCATATCCAACCCACGAAAGAAAAAAAAGCAGTATAACAAACAACGCAACCCTTAAAGTCGTAATCTTTTGTTTTGCTGCTTTTAGAGGGGCTTTATCTGTTAAATTGTTCTCTGGAAGATCTCGTGCAGGTGCGAGTTTTTTTGCTTCACCAGGTGAATACCCAAAAAACCTGTGAAAGCAGGTATTGAAGTATGTAGGGCTGCTAAAACCCACATTATATGAAACTTCTGATACATGCTGGTCGGTTTGCCTTAACAATTCCAAAGCCTTATTTAACCTGATTTCGCGAATAAACTGACTGACTGATTTTTTTGTAATAGATTTTACCCTTAAATAAAGCTGCGAACGACTTAATCCAATCTCTTTTGCCAGTTCGCTAACACCAAAATGCTCATCCGACAAGTTAGCCTCAACAATTTTGCTTAATCTTGCCAAAAATTCCTGGCCGTTTTGAGAATTCTGCTCCATCAACTTTAGTCTTGCCGCTTAACTTATGTATCCGGGTTATATAAAATTACGAATTAAGCCCGAAAGAAGCAACCATTCATCAGTGTTCATTCGGATGTGCCAACAATCACAAACCAAAAACAAGCTATGCAATCATAACGGTTTTCATGTATCTTTGAACACATAAAACAGAAAAATATGAAAGCAGCAGTTCTTACAAAATACAACCAGGTTGAATGGAGAGACGTTGAAAAACCAAGCTGCAAACCGGGCGAGGTATTGATAAAAGTAACCTTTGGCTGTATTTGCGGTAGCGACCAGCACATTCACACCGGCGAATTTCATCCGCGCACCAAACTCCCCTTAATAATGGGCCATGAATTTGGTGGCGTGGTTACCGAGGTTGGCGAAGGAGTTACGGGCTGGAGCATTGGCGATAAAGTTGCACCCGATCCAATTATCTGGTGTGGTAAATGTCCGGCATGCCTAAAAGGTCAATACCCGGCATGTACCAGCTTAAAATTAATAGGTATTGATATGGACGGTGGTTTCTGTGAATACATAACATTGCCTCCGTCCATGTTATACAAAGTGCCTTCAAACATTCCCGACGAGTACGTGGCACTTGTTGAGGTACTAAGTATAGGCTGCCACGCCAAAAATCGCGCAAAAGTTCAGAAAGACGACAGCATTGTTATATGGGGATCGGGAAAAATTGGTTTATGCATTTTACAAGCGGTTCGCACTGTTACCGATAACACGGTTTTTATGGTTGATATATTGGATGACCGCCTGGCAATTGGTCCAAAATATTACAACAATGTTATTCCGATAAATGCAAAAAAAGAAGATCCTGTTGAACGTATAAAAAAAGAGACCGATGGAAAAGGTGTTGATATTGCTTTTGAAGCGGTTGGTCATTTCGAAGAAATCAAGAACGGTGTAAATCCTGTTACCGGTTGCATCCGTTCCATTGTTGGAGGTGGAAAAGTTTGTGTGTTAGGCCTGGCAACCGAACCAACATCAGTTGTATTTCGTGAATTAATATGGAAAGAAGGAACCATAATAAGTTCGCGCGTTAGCCACGGCGAATTCGCAGAAACTATTGAGCACCTGAAAAACAAGCGACTAAAACCAGAGGCACTCATTTCAAAAATATTACATGGCTCTGAAACGCAAAAAGGTTTCGAAATATTAGAGAAAAATCCGGCTAAAAACATAAAAATACTGCTTGACTTTAAAGTTGTTTAATTCAAATCCCATTTAAAAATCTTTAAATTTCTGATGGATTTATTGCTCTATGTAAGAATATCTTAAAATCGAGTTTAGGTTATTGCTAAATTTGTTCTTTTAAATTGTTATGACAACTACCAGTAAATTGAATCAACTTAAAGCCCATCTCGAGGGCGATCTTTTTTTCGATAACGTACAACGGGTACTTTACTCAACCGATGCCTCGCAATACAAGGAAATGCCTCTGGCTGTTACCAAACCCAAAAATAAGGAGGACATCAAAAAGATTATTGCCTTTGCCCGTAAAAACCGTACATCAATAATTCCTCGTGGTGCCGGTACATCATTAGCCGGACAAGTTGTTGGGAATGGAATTGTTGTTGACGTTTCGAAATACATGAACAAGATTGTAGAATTCAACAAAGAAAAAAACTACGTTATCGTTGAACCGGGAGTTGTACTTGCAGAACTCAACCTTTTTTTGGCAGAACACGGTCTGCAATTCGGGCCTGAAACATCAACAGCCAACCGCTGTGTTATCGGTGGAATGCTGGGAAATAATTCTTGTGGATTGCATTCATTGGTATACGGAAGCGTACGCGAACACATATTGGAAGTGGATGCTATCTTAAGCGACGGATCGGAAACTACTTTTAAGGAATTGAGTAAGGAAGAATTTCAGGAGAAACTTCATGGAAATAAGAACCTGCTGGAAAAAGCTATTTACTACAATATCAACGATTTGCTTTCCGAGAAAAAAAACCGGGAAGAGATTCTGAAAAATTTCCCGGAGCCCAAATTAACCCGCCGAAATATGGGCTACGCCATAGATGAGTTGATGTATGCAAATCCTTTTACCGAGGGCGGTGGAAAATTCAATTTCTGTAAACTATTGGCTGGTTCAGAGGGCACCTTAGCTTTCTCCACAAAAATAAAACTGAATGTAATTCCTTTACCACCGAAATACAAAGGGCTTGTTTGTGCCCATTTCGAAACACTGGAAGAATCTTTGCAGGCCAACCTGATTGCATTAAAATACAAACCTACTGCCATTGAGTTAATGGATGATCCGGTGATGCAGGCAGCCAAACAAAACAGAGAACAAGCTAAAAACCGCTTTTTTGTACAGGGGGATCCGGGCGCGATGCTGATGATCGAATTTTCGTTTGAAACCGAAAAAGAATTAACTGATACGGCAGCAGCACTTGAAAAAGAATTAAAAGAAACCGGTTTGGGCTATCATTTTCCACTGGTTACAGGTGCTGATAATATAAAACGTGTTTGGGCACTCCGTACCGCAGGGCTGGGACTACTGGCCAATATTCCGGGCGACAGAAAAGGAGTACCGGGAATTGAAGATACAGCTGTTTACCCCGAATACCTACCTGATTATGTAGCCGATATAAAAGTTGTGTTAAAAAAGCTGGATTTGGATAGCGTGTTTTACGCACATATTGCCACTGGTGAAATTCATTTTCGCCCGTTGATTAATTTTAAAGATCCAAAGGATGTGGAACGTTTTGACGCATTGATGACGGAAGTAGCAAAGCTGGTAAAAAAATACCGCGGATCGATGAGTGGTGAACATGGCGATGGAAGAGCCCGTGGAAAATTCATTCCATTTATGTTAGGCAATCGGTGCTACGAAATGGTAAGATCAGTGAAAAAAGCCTGGGACCCGGATAACATTATTAATCCGGGAAAGATTGTTGACACCCCTCCCATTACCGAAAACCTTCGTGTAATTCCTGGCAATCCGACACCGGAATTTAAAACCCAGTTCGACTTTTCGAATAACAATGGCTACATGCGAAGTATTGAAAAGTGTAACGGAACAGGAGACTGCAGAAAGAGTGAGGTTATAGGCGGAACAATGTGCCCGACTTTTATGGCAACCCGCGACGAGGATAAATCGACACGTGGAAGAGCCAACATTTTAAGGGAATTTTTATACAACGGAAAAAATGATAATCCGTTCGATCAAAAGGAAATATATGATATTCTTGATCTTTGCATCTCCTGTAAAGCATGTAAAAGTGAGTGCCCGTCGAACGTAGACATGGCAAAACTAAAGGCCGAATTCCTGCAGAATTATTACGACTTGCATGGCGTCCCTATGCGTTCGCGCTTAATTGGCTACCTGCCTCGTTTGAATAAACTGGCTATGGTTTTTCGACCCATCTCAAACTTTTTAATGAGCACTTCGCTGCTGAAAAAGGCTATTGGTTTTTCAACTAAACGCACCCTTCCCGAATTGTCGAAAATTACCTTAAACCGCTGGGTTGAAAACGGAGTCCCTTCACCAGAGGCATCAACAAAAGGCAAAATTTATCTTTTTAACGATGAGTTTACCAATTACAACGAAAGCGATATTGGAATAAAAGCCATTCTGCTGTTAACCAAACTCGGTTACGAGGTAAAAATTCCGCAAACCAAAGAAAGTGGACGAACTTTCCTATCTAAAGGTATGGTTAGAACCTCGAAAAGAATTGCCAATGAAAACATCAATCTTCTGAAAAATTTTATTACAGATAAAGCACCACTGGTTGGTATTGAACCTTCTGCCATACTGGCTTTCCGCGATGAGTACCCTGAATTAGTGAAAGAAGACCTGCGACAAGCGGCTGAAAAGTTGGCTAAAAATGCCCTTCTTTTTGAAGAATTTATTTCTGCTGAGATTGAAAAAGGAAATATAAC